>SLGK01000318.1 GCA_007123775.1 Anaerolineae bacterium
AAAATGCGGGACGCGGGTTCGAAAAAGAAAAAGCTCTCGACTGAATCGAGAGCTTTCGAACCCGCGATCGGGAACGGGGACGACGGGCCTCCATCACACCGTGGGCATAGGTGTGTGGTTTTGGTTTCCAGGGAGAAAGTGTCGCTTACGTCGGCGAAATCGCTTGTTTCTGAAATGAAGGCATTGGTTGGTTAGGGCGAAGCAGCGGAGTAGAGAAAAATCCCCCTAACTGTTCTATGTTAAATGTGGTATCATATTTGCCAAAAGTGTAATCACATTTGGAGGTAGATATGGTACGTACACAAATTCAATTAACGGAAGAACAGTCCACTAACTTGAAACAGTTAGCTGAGCAAGATAATGTTTCGGTAGCAGAGTTAATTCGCCGCAGCGTAGACCGTTATCTTCAAGAACAAGGTGGCGTTTCTCAAGAAGAGCGACAACAACGATTATTGTCCGTTATCGGTATTGGCAGTTCTGGCGTAAACGATTTAGGCGTGAACCACGACGACTATTTGGCTGAAATTTACGCTGAGGTTAAGAAATGAACGTTTTTGTAGATACGTCTGCTTTTCTTTCATTACTTGATATCGATGAGCAAAACCATGACAATGCTCAACGCATCTGGGCTCGTCTCGTTCAACAAAACACACCCCTATTTTGCACCAGTTATGTATTGGCTGAAACGGCCGCTTTAATTCAAAATCGCCTTGGTTTGCGTCAACTCCGTGCCTTTCATGAAAATGTGTTCCCTTTTTTACGTGTCACCTGGGTAGACGCGATTTTACATGAGGCCGGCATGACGGCCGTTCTTGCTGCCAATCGTCGGCGGCTCAGCCTGGTGGATTGTGTCAGCTTTGTGGCTATGCGCCAGTCTGGTCTTGACGCTGCTTTTGCTTTTGATAATCACTTTGCTGAACAGGGGTTTCACCTTCTGCTGTGAGACCTATCACATCTGGTTGCAAAACCTCGACTGAAAGCTATTTGATGCCACGCATAGAAAAACCACGAGTACTCCATCACGAGGTAAAATATGTCTGAATACCAATATTATGAGTTCCAGGCAGTGGATCGGCCGTTGACCGCCGAAGAACAACAGACCGTTAGCAACTTATCCAGCCGTGTGGAGCCACATCCCCGCCGGGCGGTGTTTGTCTACCATTACAGCGATCTACGCACCAGTGCCAAGAAACTGCTGGCCAGCTATTATGACGCTATGTTTTACATCGCCAACTGGGGTACAACCCGGCTGATGTTCCGTTTTCCCCAACACCTCATCGACATTGAACAGATAGAACTATACTGTGTAGAGAATTACATTACCTGCGAGACAATCAACGATTACGTCGTGCTGGATATGCGTTGGGATGATGAGGAATGGTATGGTGATTGGGTGGAAGGTGAAGGCTATTTGGATGGCCTGATCAGTTTGCGTGATGATATTTTGCGCCAGGATTATCGCGCCCTGTATCTGGCCTGGCTGTCAGTTACCCATACCTGGAAAATTAGCGAAGATGACATCGAGCCACCTGTTCCACCTGGCTTACAAAAGCTAACACCAGCCTTACGTCGTTTCATGGAAGCTTTTCATCTGGATGAGTCGCTGGTTGCTGTGGCGGCGTTGGCCAGTTCGCCTCAGCAGAGAATCTTATCGGCTCAATTACGCCAGCATATTGAGGCTTTGTCCCGCGCTGAATGTGATGAGTGGTTGTTACGACTGGCACAAGGGAAAGAAGCCCAGTTGTCTCTGGCGTTTCAACGCCATTTGCTCGCCGAGCATCATGCAGCGCCGTCAACAACGGGTCAGCGAACGGTAGCTGAATTACGAGCATTGGCTGAGGCAGAAGCAAAGCGACTGAAGCAACAACGGGCGGCTGAAGCGGAAGCGCAGCGTATTCGGGCATTAGAAGCATTAGCGCCAAAAGCGGAGGAAACGTGGACGTTTGCCGAACAATTAATTCAACAGGGAAGCGGCCGTTCTTATGACGAAGCGTTGCAGTTACTGGTCAAGCTGCACCAGTTGGCCATCCACCAGGGCACGGAAGCGGCTTTTGCCACTCGCCTGCGTCAAATTCGCACCACCTACTCCCGGCGCGCAGCCATGATTCGGCGTCTGGACAAGGCGAATCTACCATGAATACCGATCGCTTAAATATCCGTAGTAAACAGTGATAATGGGGCTTACCGGGCGCGGGAACAAACAGGATAGAGGGCCAATATGAAGTTGAAAGTTTCTTGACGTCTGATCGCCGGCCGCCCATTGAATTGTGGCCGGCCGTGGTCAGCCGGGTATCGCTGCCGGCCGATTTAGAGGAGGTTGTGGGCCGTTAAATCAAGACAGTTGATATTTTGGCTTGCTGATCGCGGGTACAAAAAGGGTGAAACAGGCCGGTGTCATTCCCAATCAAACGTCGCTCCAAGCAGTTTAATGTTGTCTCGCCCTATGATACGTCTGTTTATGCGGCCTTCGTCTAGCGCTTTTTCGATCACGGGAACGGCCGTATCATCTCCAATTTCATCCAACGCGAAAACCAGATACGCATTCAAGTCGGCTTGTTCGGCCGGGCTGTTCTCTAATAGCCTGCTGAAACGGTAGACGGTCTCTTTGGTCTGGCTGCGGTGGCTCTGAGCCATGTTCAGCAAACCGGCCACCAGGACCGCCAGTTTATCATCCCCATAAGCCAGGGCTTCTAATTCCGCCCACAGGGGTACGGCCGCTTCTGGTCCCATTTTGGCCCAAACCTCAGGCAAACGGTCGGTCAGCCAATCATTTTCCATCTGGAGCAGGGCCAATAAGGCAGCCGCCGGTTCAGGGTCACGGACATAGGCCAGCACATTGAGGGCATGATAGGGTGCCCAACTGGCCTTTTCTCCGGGCCAGCCATTAACCAGACCGGGATCTATAGCCATCTGGGTCAATTCAGGCAAGACCTTAGCCCATTTTGCCCGGTTGGAGAGATAAGGTTTAAGCGCAGTCTCATCTAGCTGCCAGCCAATTTGGAGCAACGGTTGTAGTGCCGGGCCGTAAGCCTGCGGGGTGGAAGCCGCAAAATTATCCGGTTTGGGAGGAACAGCCGGTGGGGTGATGTCAGTCGCATAAATCAGATGTTGCAACCGCACCGATTCCTTGACCTTCGTCGCTTTAGAAAAACCTAACAGCTTCTCCAACGTTTGCTTCATCCCTTTCACTTCTTCTTCGGTGGTGGTGTTATATTCTTGATAGGAAAGGAACGGTTTACCAGCCCCAAATTGGGCATATAACTGGCGGTAGTGGCGATAGACGGTAGCTTCATCTAACAGAAATGAGGGTCTTATAGAATTTTCATAATGCCGGTGTACCATATATTGGACTTCGTATACGCCATAGCGTTGAATAAGTTGACCAACCACGTTCTTATCCCCACTTACCATGCTGAAAATCAAATCGCGTAAAATTAGTTCACGCTGGTTAACGAGCCTGGCCCAGGTTTTTTTATCCGGGTAGGGGGGATAGGGGGAAGGAACAAGTTGTGTTGCTGGTGTTGTTTTCTGTTTCCGTTTTTGTTTCTGTTTGATAGCTTTGGTTTTACGATGCATAATGGCTTTTTCTTACCTTTGCCACAAGGATAGGGGCATTTTTTTCAGTCATTAGGTTTTTCCTTACTTCCGACTCTAACGATGATGGATCGGGCATTGGCAAACTGACGCTCAAATGTCCTTCACAATTTGCGCTTGTTGTCATATCTACTTTGATTCTTCCTGCAGGTCCCTTCAAACTTAGGCGGCATAGCAAATATTGTTCCATTTTAAACCAGCCCTGCTTCGGCCATGGCTTGCCACAAATTGCGCCGGCGGTGATGGTCAGTGCGCCATTTTTCCAGCAGAACCTCGTAGCTTTGTGGGGCTAACTCGCGTAGCGCAGCCATCCAGCGAGCGTGTGCAGTGTAATCCGCTTTCTCGACATTTTCAGGTCTGGGCACAAAGTTTGGCAAATAGGCTTTCCAATAGCCCATTACCTGGTACAGCATGTCATCAGAAGCAGCCTGCTTTAAGTAGGCCCGGCGAGAGACCTCGTCCGGTGATTTCAGTTCAATGGGTCTGATGACCACCGCATAAAACTGAGGGTGCTGCGCCTTCTGCCGGCCGTCAATCTCGCTTAAATCTGCCGTTAGCAGTCGCAAGAAGTCATAATCCTCACCCAACTCTTGTCTTGTACCCGGTAGCCGGGTCAACCAATCGGTCATCTGTCGCTGAAACCAGACCGACCCCTTTTGATCATCCACAATGCTTTCAATCAACCAGTGCAGCCACCAACTATCGCGGGGTTCGGGACGGTTCCAGCCCCAACGCCAGTTTGAAGGTTTGGCCCGTTGCATGATGTAGTCGCGCCACGAGGCAAAGAGGGCTTGCCGAACCTGTTCAGAGACCGGCGTTTCGGCAAAGGCTTTGAACATAGCTTCCCATTTGAAACAATGTTCAAAGGTGATGAGTTGAAGAGATAGCGCTTTAACCATCTCGTTTTGGCCCAATCCTTTGCTTATTTTTTGGTAATAATTTAACAGGGTCTTGTGGTTCTGCAACCGGGCATTATCGTTGTCGTGCCGTTGGACGAGGGGGTACAACAGCCTGGTTTCAGGCGTCCAGCCATCACGGATTTGTTCCCGTTTTAACATAGAAGGAATGGTTTCTTGAACCACTTTCAAGCTTTCCTGGTACGCCTGTTTTGCCAACAAATCCTCAATCACCGTCAGACCATTTTGCCATTGTTGGGCAATGGTTTGGCGCAGATTGTCCAGGTATTGTTCCGGGGAATATTTATCCACACAGTGCATATAGAAGGTGTGCCAGTGAGAGTAGCTGTTTTTTAACACTTTTTTCCAGGGGGGTGTCTCTTTATGTTGGGCGAGACCTCTAAAAATAGTCTCTTGATCCGCCTCCGGTAGTTGGGTAAAGAACTCACACAACGTTCCGCTGTCCAGGGCTACCTTAGAAAGATCGTTCTCCAACTTCAAAATGGATTGGGCAAAAGCGAAGGCATCGGGGGCCTCGCCTTCTATTTCTGCGTTCCTAATAAATGAAAGCCACTCCCATTCTAGCAAACAGATGGTCAAATTTTCTTCCAGATAGAAGCCTTCAACGTAAATCCATTCTGGCATTCCCCTTGAAATTTCATCTTCCATCATGGTAATGGCTTCGGCAAAAGCCTCGTCTGGGGAAAAGGAATGTTCGATGGCGTGGGGAATCAACGGCCGTATCTTTTGGGCTATTTCTTCCAGGTCATCAATTACGGCCGATTCATCAAAATAGGGCGACTCCCAGGAATGATCTTGAATGACATACTGGCCATCTTCCAGGGAGGCTTCAACCACAACATCATCCCACTCATCCCATAATTTATTCCAGGTCTGTTTTAATTTGGCTGTAGACATTGGTTTGTCGGGCGCGACATCTGCCGTGCTGGACGAGTCTGGCGGGGAAAGGATGTGCTGTACAGTTTGCCGGGTGTCTGGCGGCAGTTGAGCTAAAACCTCGTCTTGCCTATCAGGCGGCAGTGTGGCCCATAAAGCATCAAGGAGGCGTGTAATCTCTTGTTTAGTCAGGGCTTCAAACAAATGGTCTCCAACAGAAAGGGGAGTAGACATGGCAGATTTAATCCTTTTTATTGATTGGTAGAGGGCAACCGGTATCAGTCAAGCGTGTGCATACTGTTCTATCGTCTCTTTTTTTGTCTGCGTAACGGCCGTATTCGACCACTAAATTCCATTTTAATACACACGCCATTTTAACAGAATCAAGTCACCGTCTCAACAGGTTGAACGACTGTCAAACATCGCCTACAATCCAGCCATGCACCATGATGAATTATTATCCAGTCTACGCCAGTCGGCGGCCGTTAAGCTGCTGCAAAGCCAAAACGCGCCGCTCATCCTCACTTTTTTGCATGATCAGTTCAAACAGAAACAACAGGTCACAATTCCCCACGGTCGGTTGAGTGAAGATTTGACCGCCTACCTGGACGCTTTGGCCGAGAGTCATCCTCATTTGTACGGCGGCACGGCCGTTTCCTACCTGCGCCTCTGGTGTGACGACAATCATCGCTTCTTGCGCCGTTATTACGAAAGCGGCCGTGATGAGGCCGTCTATGAACTAACCCCCGACACCGAGCGGGCTATCGCCTGGGTGGAAGAGCTGCAAAAGAGCGAGTTCGTAGGCACAGAATCCCGTTTCTTGCGAATTTTTGATCTGCTGCAAGAGATTGTTACCTTCGGCACGGAGGATGTGGCCGCTCGCCTGGCTCAATTGGAAAAGGAGAAGGCGCAGCTTGAAGCCCAGATTGAGGCGATAAAAGAGACCGGCCAGATTGAGCAATATTCCCAGACGCAGATCAAGGAGCGTTTTTTTGAGGCCAATGACGTGGCCCGTCGCCTCTTGGCCGATTTCCGTGAGGTGGAGGAGAATTTTCGGGCGATTGCCCGCCAGGTGCAGGCGCAGCAGTTGCAAATGGCCACCGGGAAAGGGCAGATTGTGGGCCAGGTGTTGGCCGCCGATGCCGCTTTGAAGGAGTCAGACCAGGGGCGCAGTTTTTATGCCTTTTGGGAGTTTCTGATCTCGGCGCAGCGGCAGGATGAGTTGCAGGATTTGTTAACGGCCGTTTACCAACTTCCCGACTTGCAACAGGTTGATCCGGCCCAGGGCCAACGTCTGCGCCGGCTGAAACGGAGCCTGATTGATGCCGCCGCCAAAGTCATTGAGTCGAACCGGCGGCTGGCAGAGCAGTTGCG
>SLGK01000273.1 GCA_007123775.1 Anaerolineae bacterium
TAGTGCGTAGTGCGTAGTGCGTAGTGCGTGGGAAACTCTACGCACTACGTACTATATCATTCAAATCAACTGCTCCGACAACCGCGCCCACTCCTCACTCAGCCGCTCCAGGTCGGTGAGAACGGCGTCTAGCTCTTCGTCGAGGCGGTCGATTTCATCTTCGTCCTGGTTAGCTCGGACCTCGGCCAGTTCGAGTTCTACCTGATCGCGCCACAGTTCGGCCTCGGCGATTTCGTCCTCCAACTGCACCAGACGGCGCTCCATCTTTTGCCGCTCCCGTTTGCCAAAGGCGGGGGGCGGGGCTACCAGTTCGGCCACCCAATCCAGTTGGGGGGCGGGGGCTGCCTCGACTTTCGGCGTGGCAATTTTGCTCGATTGGGCATCCTCATCGGCTGCGGCCCGCGTGCTCAGGTAATCTTCGTAGCTGCCTTTGTAGACGCGCAGTTGCCAGGGTGTGTTAGCGGAATCGGCCGTTTCTAAAGCCCAAATTTGGGTCGCCAGCCGGTCCACCAGATAGCGGTCGTGGCTGACCAGCAGGATTGTACCATCAAATTCTTCCAGCACCCCCTGCAAAATCTCTTGCGAAGGGATGTCCAGATGGTTGGTCGGCTCATCCAGCAGCAGGAAGTTGGCCCCACTTTGGGCCAGTAGGGCCAGGGCCAGCCGGCCGCGCTCGCCGCCACTCAGGGCGCTGACCCGCTTAAACACATCGTCGCCGCGGAACAGGTATTGGGCCAGGAAGCTGCGGGCCTCCTGCTCGGTCAGAGGGTAAGCCTGGGTCAACTCATCCAGCACCCGGTTGTCGGGGTTGAGCTGGTCGTGGGCCTGGGCGAAGTAACCGACCTGCAAACTGTCGCCCAGGATATACTCGCCGTCGAGCGGTTCCAGTTCGCCCAAAAAGGTCCGCAGCAGGGTCGATTTGCCGCTGCCGTTGGGGCCGATGAGGGCCACGCAGTCGTGGCGTTTGACTTTGAAGGATTCGGCCGTAAACAGGGGCGCGTCGGGAAAACCAACCAGCAAATCCCGCCCGCGCAGGACGGTACGGCCGCTTTGCTGCTCAGCCTGTAGACGGATATTGAGCCGGGGCGGGCGCACGGCTGAGGCTTGCAACTGGCGCAGATGAACGGTCGCTTCGTTGACGGCAAAAGGGTTGGTACGACCGCCGATTTCCAGCCAGCTTTTGTTTTGCATTTCGCTGAGGGGCGTACCCACGCTCACCTGCTGCAACAGGATGATGTCCCGCGTCAGCCGCTTGAGCTTGCCTTTGGCCATGTCCGATTTGCCACCGGCAATGTGGCGCTGAATCCAGTCCAGTTCCTTTTCCAGCCGCGACTTTTCGGCTTCAAAGAGGGCCTCTTCCCGCTCCCAGAAGAGCTGGCGCTGCTGCACGTAGCTAGTGTAGTTGCCCCGGTAGGCTTTGAGGTAGTTGCGCCCCATCTCCCACACCTGGTTGACGATTTTGTCCAGAAAGTAGCGGTCGTGGCTGACGATGATGAGCGTGCCGGACCAGGTGCGTAGGGTGCGCTCCAGCCATTCGACGGCGGCCATGTCCAGGTGGTTGGTCGGCTCGTCGAGGATGAGCAGATCAGGGGATTGCAGGAGTAAACGGCCGAGCAAAGCTCGCGTTTTCTGGCCGCCGCTGAGGTGGGCCAGGGGCATTTGCCACTCCGCTTCGCTAAAGCCGAGGCCGGTCAGGACGCGCTGGATGTCAATGTGGTAGTCGTAGCCGCCGCCGATTTCGTAGCTTTCTTGGAGACGGCCGTATTCCTCAAACAAACCCTCATCCATTTCACCGGCGGCCATGCGGCCTTCCAATTCACGCAGCCGCTGCTCCTGCCGGCGCAGATCGTCAAAAACGGTCAGCATCTCTTCGTAGAGGCCGTTTTCCTGCCCGGCAAAGGTCAGGACGGCCTCCTGGCGCAGGTAGCCCAGGCTGAATTCGCCCAACCGCTGTACGCTGCCCTGGCGCGGCGTGAGCAGCCCGGCCAGAATCAGGAGCAGCGTGGTTTTGCCGATGCCGTTGGGACCCACCAGCCCCACGCGCTCTTTGCGGGCCAGTTGGACAGTAATTCCGCTGAATAAATCGTCGGCCCCGTAGCTGTGGCCGAGGTCGTTTGCGCTCAAGATGGTCATAAGGTGAGATCATAATGGGAACGGCCGTTGGCGGCAAGCGAAACGACACAGTTGCTGAATTATGTTATACTATTTTCATGACACACATGAGCAGGACAGTTGACGAAATAACGGCCGTGCTACAGCAACATTTACCCGACTTGCGCCAACGCTACGGGGTACGCAACTTGTGGCTATTTGGTTCTTATGTGCGGGCCGAACAGACAGAAAACAGTGATCTGGACATACTGGTTTCCTTCGATAATCCACGCCTCTCACTGATTCAGTTCATTCAGTTGGAATTGGAGCTAAGTAAGCTGTTGGGCATGAAAGTAGACCTGGTTGAGCGGGAGGGCCTCAAGCCCGCTATTGGTCAGTATGTTATTGAGGAGAGCGTTGCTGTATGACCAGAGCCTATGGCGACTACTTGCGTGATATTTTGAGCATGATCGACAAAGCGCAACAGTTTGTGGCCGGAATGCGTGACAAGCTGATCCATGTTATTTTGTAGTAGACATTGTACGAGTTTGGGAGACTGTACAACAGGATTTACCGCCCCTGCAACAGGTTGTGGAGCAAATGCTCTCTGAGGTAGAACATAAAAGCAATGAATGATGAGTGAGGCTTAGAAATGGTCCTGGAACAGGTTATGAAAAGTGATTTGGTGAGCAGACATGATAGTAAATATCACACTGTTGCATATGAGGTGAAAAATGGCTGGGTATCCCTTGAAACTACCACAAAAATTAAAGCAAGAAGCGGAAATTTGGGCACAACGACAGGGTGTTTCCTTAAATCAGTTTATCTTATGGGCCACAGCCGAAAAAGTGGGGGCGCTCAACCAACAGTTAGACGATCCCCAATTCCCTCAAATCACCTATCGGCGCGGGGCGGCCGGCATTCCTATGCCGGTTATTCGCGGGACTGGGATTCGGGTACAGGCCATCGGTACGGCCCATGAGCAATGGCAAATGAGTGCAACTGAGATTGCCGCGGAGTATGGTTTGCCGGTCACGCAGATTGAGGAAGCGCTCGCTTTTTATGCCGCCCACCGTTCTATAATCGAAACCCATGTCAGTCTGGATTAAAACGCGCAATCTATTTGCTAGTCAATGGACAGCCCTGGGGATTCTTTTTGGGGTCCTAATGGCCTTCATCTTTTATGGCCACTCCCTGGATAGTACCCGCGCCTGGTTTTTGGGGGCTGGGTTTGTCATAATTGCTGTTTTAGTTTTTAATCTGGCAGCATTTCTCTACCCTGATGCCCATAAAAAAGGGGTAGTACCTGTTATAGGCTTTCTTGCTTTTCAGGCCGTGCTGGTTCTGATACTTGCTGTTGTTTTTGTTAACGTCATGACACGCTTGCCCTATACACCTCCTGGTGAATGGACTGCGCTACCTGCGCCGCCTCAAAAAATTGTCAACCTGGTGGATAGCCCTTTTGAAGAGGTTAGCCAGTGGGATCTCCGTGGCCAGACCGAAGACGGAGACATAATCATCTATATCTGTCGTGATGAGTTTACACCAAGATGCCAATGGCTGTCTGAAGAAGCCCACACGGCCGGGAATTGGGGCCAACTTGTTTACAGCAATTGTCGGCCTGGAATAGGTGAGAACGGACGGTTTTATACACCCAAACAGCCAGCAAATATCATTGCCCAACATATACGATTCAGTTGTGGCGCAGATGTACACATCCGAGATCATTACCTCCTGGCTGATGATGGCACAGTCTGGCACTGGCGATTTAGTGATTCTTCATTGACGTATGTGGGACTTGCCTTCTTATGGGCTGCCAGTATCGGTCTGGTTATCGCTGCCAGTATCATTGTCAATCTGTTTCTGCTGGTACGATATCGATACCGGAAACGAGGAGCGTAGAAATGAAACCAGCAAAAAACGTACTCGGCGGGCCGCTGCAAGGGTGCAGCCAGGACCCGCTGACCGGCTTTTACCGCACCGGCGACTGCCAGACCGGTCCCAATGACAGGGGGCTGCACGTCGTCTGTGCCCAGGTGACGCAGGAATTTTTGCAATTCTCAAAGACGCGGGGCAACGACCTCACGACGCCCATGCCCCAATACGATTTCCCCGGCCTGAAGCCGGGCGACCGCTGGTGCTTATGTGCCGCCCGCTGGCTGGAGGCGGTGGAAGCGGACGTAGCTCCACCGCTCATCTTGTCGGCCACCCACATGGCCGCGCTGCAAATCATCCCTCTTGATTTGTTGATGGCCTACGCGCTGGACGGAACGGCCGCTTTTCACAACTAAGGCGCATAACATGAAGATTGGACCAATTTTGGAAATTGGTCCAATCTGGCTTACTCGTCGTGGCTATCTTCACCAAGCGCCCGTCGTTTCAACTCTTCCACCTCATGCTGTAACGAGTAGTTGAGGATAAACCACATCCCCTTCCAGGTATCCACATCCAGAAAATCTTTGGGCGATGAGCCTTCTAACATACCAGCCATTTCGCCCAGAGTGGCCATGCCGGGCAGTTTGGCGATCTGTTGGGCACCGGGCAGCGCGGCCAGCCGTTGGCCCAAGCCCTGCCGCAGCTCTTCGGCTTCGTTCTGGACGGTGTAGTTGAGCAAGAACCACATCCCTTTCCAGGTGTCGGGGTCCAAAAAATCCTGGGGCGATGAGCCTTCCAGGCCTGCCTGTAGCTGCTTGATCAGCCCCACCCGTTCTTCGGGCGAGAATTTGTGCAGGTTGTCGCGGATGAGCTGGATGAGGCCCTGGCGCGTGTAGGCGGGCGGGGCGTAGCTTACTTTTTCACGCAGTTCGTCGGCCAGGGCGTTGAGGTCGGCAATCAATTCCTGAAAGGCTTCATTGCGGGCGTCGATTTGGGCCTGGTGGACGTGGCAGACGGTGCTGCCCTCCTGCGCGGTTAACTGGCATTGGGTGCCAGCTTTGGTGGTTGCCTGGCAGCGATTAGGGTTTGTGGTCATGGGTATCCTCCTTGTATAAATGGTGGTCAAGCATCCTTGCTTGACCGCGCCAACAGGGATGTTTGCGCTACTCGCCAATTGGTTCGAGAAACGGCCGTACTGCCTAAAATAATCTGCGGCAGCATGACGACCAGATGGTAAACAATGGTATAGCTGATAATGACCGCTTCGACCGTCAGACCCAGGCGTAGCAGCATGAAGCTGACGGTGCCGTCGAATACGCCAATTCTAGCCGGGGTTGAGGGTGGTGTCGAGACGATCATGACAACGACATGGATCAGGGCGGCTTCTGCCAGTCCCAGCGGGATATGAAAGGCGGGAAAGAGCAGGTAGGGGGTCAGGACCGACAGAAAGGCGACGAGGGCGGATTGCAGCAGCAGGATCAAGGTGAGGCGGGGACGGCGCAGGGCGGCCAGGCCTTCCAGGCCGGATATGATGAGGCGCAGCAGGGGATTGTGGATTTTACTGGGCAACGGCCGTATCATCCGCCTGGTTATGCCAACCACCCAGCGGGTCTGGTAGGCCAGCAGGTAGAGGGTGACAAAACCCACGCCACCAACCAGCCCCAGGGTAAAGGGGTTGCTCACAAAATCGGGCAGCACAATGAAGGGCAGAATAAGGGCGATGGTCAGCACCAGCATGATGATGTCGAGCGTTTTTTCAACGACGAGCGTGCCCAGCGTGCGGGCCTTGCCCACGCCGGTCTGCTGGTCCAGGCTGAGCAGGCGAGCCACTTCGCCCAGCCGGAAGAAGGGGACCATCAGGTTGATGTATTGGCCCAGCATCATTGACCAGAAGAGGGGGCGCAGGGGTTGGGGAGATTCGTCAGGCTGCGTCACAAACAGATATTGCCAGCGCCACGCCTTGAGCCAGAGGGTGGCTAACATGACCAGCAGAGCGGCCAAAACGTAACCAGGTTGGGCCTGGCTAACCGCCTGCCACATGGCGGCCAGGGTCACTTTTTGCAGAATGTACCAGAGGCCGACAGCCAGAAGAACGGCCGTTGCCAGCCAGCTCAAACGGGAAAACCAGCGAGCGCGGTCTGAGGGCGGCGTTACAAGCAGACGTTCTTGTTTGTCAGCAATCATGGGGTCATTGTATCTGAATTGGGAGATGGTGCGTAGGGCTACGCACTACGGCCGTACAATCCGCGCACTAGGATCACCCAGTAATACGAATGTGTCGCTTACTTCGCGTAGCCCATTGCTGCGCTCAACGTCCAGCGTCAGTTTGGCATTTTGGAAGGCGTCGCCGATGCGCTCAACGTCGGGATCGACTAGATTGTCTAGCAGGCTTTGGGCGAATGGCTCTTGGTGGCTGGAAAGGGTCAGGCTGGTGGCGGCTACTGTCAGAACCGGGCCGTTACGGTGGGTCAGCATCACTTCGGCCAGCGAAGGTTGGGTGGGGTGGGCAAAGAGGCCAGTCAAACAGGTCAACTGTAACACGATGGGTGGGTTGGGCTGGCGCAGTTGGGTGACGGCCTCCAGGTTGAAGATATTCTGCCGTCCCCAGCGTTCTAGACTGCCGTGACCGATGTAGGTTGCCAGCCAGGTGCCTTCGTTCCAACGGGCGGCCACTTCATCAGCCTCGATGCCATTGAGTAGCGTCATTTGTGCCATATCTAGGCCGGTCTGTTCCCACAGCCGGTTGGCGATACCAGCAA
>SLGK01000287.1 GCA_007123775.1 Anaerolineae bacterium
CTCTATCAGGCAATAAACCACCCGCTGGGCATAGCCACCTGCCTCAACAACCTGAGCCATATTGCCGAGCTGCAGGGAGATTATGCCCAGGCCGCCTTCTGTCTGCATGCGGGACTGGCCGTGGCCCACCAGGCAGATGCCTGGGGGCTAATGGCCGTGACCTTGAGTAACCTGGCCAATATTGCCCTGCTGCAAGAGCGGCCCAAAGATGCCAAACATTATCTGAAGAAGAGCCTGGCTCTACGCGAGCAGCATCGTCAGCCGGGACTGAAGGCGACGCGCCAGGCGCTTGCCGCCGTTCCGGCCGCTTAACCGTCCACTAGGTTAAACTGACCAGATTGAGCGGGGCGAACAAATCAGGCGTGCCAAATAGGGGAATACCTTCTGCAAATAGATTTTGATAAAAGGTAAAGGGATCATTGGCCATTGCCAACCAACGAGACAATGACACCACATGCGTAGAAATTAAAATGTCAAAAGACAAAGAAATGCGAGAAGCGATTTGAGTAACACCATCACGAGTCGGCCAGTCATCGCTGGACATGATTATTAGTAGATCGATGTCAGAATCGGATATTGCATCACCACGCGCCTTAGAACCAAATAAAACAACGCCATACAGTTTGTCGGCATAAACGGCCTGTAAACGAGTTATGAACTTGTTAAGGGCCGTTTCTTCATGTTCATTCAACTTAGTGACAGCCATAGTTAACAGGCTCATAACCCATCGTCCAAATTGCGAGCGGCAACTTCAAGCATTTGTCGTGCCCGTTCCATATACAACGCTACTTCTTGCTTTTGAACTGATTATTTCATGTGTTTGCTTCTCTATCTTATAATCTGTATTGTAAGATCAACTGCCCGTCATGGTCAATGACCGACCGCTCTACGGGTCTACTGTCATTTATTTTCAAACTCGCTATTCCAGCAGCCAAATCCGCTCATTTCCCAATCCGTTGTTCTCCTACAAAATAGTTGACACTGCACCCAATCAGTGGTATATTTCTCCCAATTAGTTGCATTATCAACTAATTGGGAGAAAAACCCGTGCTTGAGCAACGCACGCCCCAGAAATGTAACTGCAACGCCCAACGTGGCCATCTGGCCAACGTGGGCGTTTTTTTGTTTCAGTAGGGCAAACATCCTTGTTTGCTCTCTTTTGCGTAGGGCAAACATCCTTGTTTGCCTGGGCAAGCAGGGATGCTTGCCCTACTTAGTTGAGGAGAAAAATGAAACCCAACAGATCCCCCCTGGCCCGCCTTGCGCTCAGCGGCATTTTGGGCCTTTCTTTATTTGTGTTCGTCTTTTGGCTAATCGCCGGTCTAAATCGAAACACGGCCGTTGCCGAAACCCAATCAATCAGCCAAACCAGCCTGCAAAGCACCAACTGGTGCGTCGCTGGTGACTTCAACGGCTGGAACAACGCCAGCCATCCCCTGAACGACGATGGCCTCGACGGCGACCTGTTCGCCGGGGACGGCATCTTTGCCCGCACCATCGACATCGCCAGCGCCGGCCGCAGTGAGTTCAAAGCGGTCGAATGCGGCAACTGGGGCAACGCCTTCCCCCAGAGTGAAAATGCCTGGGCCTGGCTGGATGCGCCCGGCCCGGTCGTCGTCACCTTTGACACCAACGACCGCAGCGGCAACGCCGGTCTGCCCTATACCCCAGCCAGCAACGTCGTCAACGTCCGTGGCGACGCGGGCGTAGACCAGAGCTACACCGTTGTTGGCCCCTGGCAAGGCTGGAGCAATGATGATCCGGCCACGACCATGACCAATCTGGGCAACGGCCAACACATTCTGACCTACACCTTCGCCAGCGCCGGCAGCTATGAAGCCAAAGTAAGCGCGACGGGCAATTGGGATTACCAGTTTGGCGGCGACGGTCGTAGCGTGGACGGTGCCATGATCCCCTTCACCGTGGCCAACGATGGTGACGTGATCGCTTTTTACCTGGATGCAATTAACGGCCGTCTTGCCATCACCCCCAGCACAAGCGGCAGCGGCGGCCCCTGGTGCGTCGCCGGCGATTTCAACGGCTGGAGCGAAGACGGCTTTCCCCTCAACGACGACGGCAGCGACGGCGACCTGATCGGCGGCGACAGCCTCTACAGCCTCGACCTGGTTATTGAGACCCCCGGCCGTTACGAATTCAAGATCAACGCCTGCGACTGGGCTACCAGCTACCCCAACAGCAACGCCTGGGTCATCACCAGCCAACCGGACCAGGTGGTCAAATTTACCTTTGACACCAACGACTACAGCAGTGACGCCGGCTGGCCTTTCTATCCCACCACCAACATCGCCAACGCCTGGGACGATTTCCCCACGCCCTTTGTGGCTGTGGGCGGCTGGCAGGGCTGGAATCCGAACAATTCGGCTACCACGCTGACTGATCTGGGTTACAGCCAACACGCCCTGGCCTACACTATCGCCACGCCCGGCACGGAAGAGGTCAAAGTGACCAACGATGAGTGGGCCAACCAGATCGGGGCCGACGGCCGTGGCACCAATGCCGACACCATCTTCTTCACCACCGATACGGCCGATGAGCTATTGAACGTCTATCTGGACGGGGTAACGGGCCGTCTGGCCGTCTTCGTCAGCCCCACCGAGGTGGCCGAACCGGAAGACCCGCTCCTGGCCACCCCCATCAGCCACACCATCCAGGACGAAATCTTCTACTTCGTCCTGCCCGACCGCTTCTACGACGGCGATC
Organism: Anaerolineae bacterium; assembly: GCA_007123775.1. Classification (GTDB taxonomy): domain Bacteria; phylum Chloroflexota; class Anaerolineae; order Promineifilales; family Promineifilaceae; genus SLGK01. The sequence goes on from SLGK01000287.1 coordinate 2,722, forward strand.
CGACCAACAATGAAGGCGCCTTCCCCGGCGGTACGCTCACCGAAACCGGCTACCTGCCCACCGACAAATCCTTCTTCCACGGCGGCGACATCGTCGGCCTGGAAAGCAAACTCGACTACATCCAGGATTTAGGCATTACCGCCATCTGGCTCACCCCCGTCTTTGAAAACCGGCCCACCCAACAAGACAGCGGCACCGCTTTCGGTATTGGTGGAGCCTATCACGGCTACTGGATTCAAGACTTTGAAGCCATTGACCCTCACCTGGGCACCGAGCAGGAAGTGTTAGACTTCATTGCCGCAGCCCAGTCACGCGGTATCAAAATCTTCTTCGACATCGTAGCCAACCATACGGCCGATTACATCATCTACGCCGAAGGCATCTACACCTACCGCAGCAAAACCGACTACCCCTACCGCGACGCCGACGGCAACATCTTCGACGACAAAGATTATGTCAACGACCCCAACTTCCCAGAGATGGATCCGTTGACCAGTTTCCCCTACACCCCGGTCTTTGCCGACCCCAGCCACGCCACCATCAAAAATCCGGCCTGGCTGAATGACGTCACCCTCTACCACAACCGGGGCGACTCCACCTTTGTCGGCGAAAGCTCCGAATATGGCGACTTCTTCGGCCTGGACGACCTCTTCACTGAGCATCCCACCGTTGTCGCCGGTTTCATCGACATTTTCACCCGCACCATCGAGGTCTACAATATTGACGGCTTCCGCGTGGACACCGTCAAACACGTCAACGATGAGTTCTGGCAGGTCGTGGTCCCGGCCGTCATGGATTACGCCGAGAGCAACGGCAAGCCCGACTTCTTCATGTTTGGCGAAGTGTTTGAAGGGAATCCGGCCGTTCTCAGCTACTACACCTCCCAGGTCCCCTTCCCCAGCGTGCTGGACTTTGGCCTGCACGGTACGGCCAACAGCTTTGCTGCGGGCGGTCTGGCCACCGACAATGTACGCAACTTCTTTGCCGCCGACGACTATTACACCAATCCCCACAGCAATGCCTACCTGCTGGCCAACTTTATCAGCAACCATGACATTGGGCGGATCGGCCGTAACATCGTCAACAGTAACAGCAGCGAACCGGACGCCAACTGGGTGCAGCGCTCCGAACTGGGCCACGCTTTGATGTACTTTGCCCGCGGCTTCCCCATCGTCTACTACGGCGACGAGCAAGGCTTTACCGGCGGCGGCGGCGACAAAGACGCCCGCCAGGATATGTTCCCCAGCCAGGTGGCCGAATATGACAACTTTACGCTCATCGGCACAACAGCCCAATACAGCGATGACAACTTCGACCAAACCCACCCCATCTACCTGACGCTGGCCGACTATGCCGATGTACTAGAGAACCATCTGGCCCTGCGGCGCGGAGCGCAAATCCACCGCTACAGCCAGAGTTCGGCCGGTATCTACGCCTTCTCCCGCATTGAGCGGGCTGAGCAGATCGAATACCTGGTGGTGCTAAACAACGCCACCGGCAGCAGCGCGGCCACCGTGCCTACCTGGTCGCCCGAAACCGACTTTGTGCCGATTTACCCCAGCGGCGGCCTCACCCTGACCAGCGCCGCCAATGGCGACCTGAGCGTCAGCCTACCGGCCCTCAGCTTCGCTATCTACCGCGCTGAAGAGCCGCTGCCAGCCAGCAGCAGTGCCCCGGCCAATCCCACCTTTAACACGCTGACCCCCAACCAGGAGGTTGCCGGCCGGGTAGAAGTGGGCGTGGCTCTGGACGCTGACCGCTTTGCCGAAGTGACCTTCGCCGTCAGCATTGACGACGGCCCTTATGAGGTGATCGGTACCGATACCAACTACCCCTTCCGCGTCTTCTATGACGTGTCTGATTTACCGACCAATACATCGCTACGCTTCAAAGCCACCGTGCATGATCTGCTCTACCCGGATGCCGAATATGGCGTTTCGGCTATCACTGTGACCACCACCGAAACGGCCGAACCCGGCGAGGGTGATTATTTCATCTTCCACTACTTCCGTGCCGACGGCGACTACGGCGACTTTGACAGCAACGACTACAACGACTTCTGGGGCCTGCATCTGTGGGGCGGGGCCATCGATCCCGATGAGCTGCCCACCTGGACCGAGCCGCGCAAATTCAGCGGCTTCGACAACTACGGCGCCTTCCTGGCCGTACGCCTGATTGACGACAGCCAACTGGTCAACTTCATCATCCACCGGGGCGACGAGAAGGACGGCACTGACGCCGACCGCTTCTTTGACCCCAGCGTGGCCAAAGAAATCTGGCTGGTGGGCGGCGATCCCAACGCCTACACCTCGCCGGCCGAAGCCCTGCAAGCCACCTTCATCCACTACAACCGGGATGATGAGGATTACGACGACTGGGGCCTGCACCTGTGGCAGGATGGCCAGCCGCCCCTGACCGACTGGCCCGACCGCCACATGCCGGACAGCTTCGACGATTTCGGCGCAGTCTTCTCGATCACCGTCGCCCAATACCCGACGCTGATGCTGGACGCGGGCCTGAACTTTATCGTTCATAATGGCGATGGTATACAGGAGCCAACCCGCACCTATACCCCGACTGTCAATTATGAGGTCTGGGTGCGCGACGGCCGTGCTAACGTCTACACCCAAAAACAGGCCGCCCTCGGCGACTATGGCGTGGCCGTCATCCACTACCATCGCTGCTTCGGCGACTACGGCGACTACGACAGCGACGACTACAACGACTTTTGGGGCCTGCACACCTGGAACGCGGCCGCCGATCCCGGCTGGACCACCCCGCGCAAGGCCGACGGCTTCACCGACTTCGGCGTCTACTTTGAAGTGCCCCTCATCAACAGCAACGAACTCGGCTACATTCTCCACCGGGGCGACGAAAAAGACGTCGAGCCGGATCAATTCCTCGATTTCACTCAAAAAGGGTACGAAATCTGGATTGTGCAGAATGACAACGGCTTCCAGCACGTCTCCCCGGCCATTGCCTACAACGTCATCGGCCAGGTCTGCGCCGGCGCGGGCGACATCAGCCGCCAACGTGCCTACTGGCTGGCCGCCGACAGCCTGGCCTGGCAGCCCCAGGCCAACCCGACCGACATTGACCAATACCGCCTCTACTACGACGCCGACGCCGGCATCACCCTGGGCGAAAGCGGCCTCAGCGGCGGCAGCTTCATCACCCTGACCGTTAACGTTGACGGTCTCGACCCCGACATTCAGGCCAAATTCCCCCACCTGGCCAGCCTGCCCGCCCTGAGCGTGGTGGAGAGCGACTGGCCTCTGGTCGCCGACATCCTCAAAGGGCAGTTCGTCATTGCCGCCTACAACGGCGACGGCACCCTGCTGGATGCCACCGGCCTGCAAATCCCCGGCGTGCTGGACGACCTGTACGCCGCGGCCGCCTACGACCAGCCGCTGGGCGTGGTTTGGGATGGGGACACCCCCACCATCAACCTGTGGGCACCAACGGCACAGAGCGTGACCTTCCACCTGTTTGCTGACAGTGACCCGCTCACCACCAGCGACACCTACACCATGACCTGGAACGCCGGCAGCGGCATCTGGTCCATCACCGGCACCCCTGACTGGAAAGGGCAATATTACCTGTTCGAGATTGTGGTCTTTGCTCCCAGCACCGGCCAGATCGAGACCAACATTGTCACCGACCCCTACTCGGTCAGCCTGGCCATGAACAGCACCCGCAGCCAGATATTCGATCTCAACGATCCCGACTGGCAACCGGCCGACTGGGATGCGTTGGTCAAACCACCGCTGGTCGGACCACAAGAGATCTCCATCTATGAAGTCCATGTGCGCGACTTTAGCGCATTCGATGAAAGCGTACCGGAAGAGGAGCGAGGCACATTCCGCGCCTTCACCTACAGCGACACGCACGGCATGAGCCACCTGCTCAGCCTGGCCGAGGCGGGCCTGACCCACCTCCACCTGCTGCCGGTCTTCGACATCGCCACCATCAACGAGGACAAATCGACCTGGTTAGAGCCGGATTACGATCTGCTGGCTACCTATCCGCCCACTTCAACCCTACAGCAGGCGGCCATCAACGCCATCCGCAACCAGGATGCCTTCAACTGGGGCTATGATCCCTTCCACTACAACGCTATTGAGGGCAGCTACAGCACCAACCCCGACGGCCCCACCCGCATCTACGAGTTCCGCGAAATGGTGCAGGCGGTCAACGAGAACGGGCTGCGCCTGGTGGTAGACGTGGTTTATAACCACACCAACGCCGCCGGTCAGCACGAAAAATCGGTACTGGATAAGGTCGTGCCTGGCTACTACCATCGCCTGAACGCCATCGGCCAGGTGGAAACCTCCACCTGCTGCCCCAACACGGCCACCGAACATGACATGATGGAAAAACTGATGGTCGATTCGGTGGTGTTGTGGGCCACCCAGTACAAGGTGGATGCCTTCCGCTTTGACCTGATGGGCCACCATATGAAGCGCAACATGCTGGCCGTGCGTGACGCGCTGGATGCGCTGACGCTTGAAGATCATGGTGTAGATGGTTCAGCCATCTTCGTCTACGGCGAGGGCTGGAACTTTGGCGAGGTAGCCAACAATGCGCGGGGCGAAAATGCCACCCAGTTCAACATGGCGGGCACGGGCATTGCCACCTTTAGCGACCGGCAGCGTGACGCCATTCGTGGCGGTGGGCCGTTTGACAGCGGCGAAAACCTGAAGCTGCAAGGTTTTGCCAATGGCCTCTTCTATGACCCGAACGATCTGGCGCAGCCAGATGCTTTTACGCGACTGCTGCTGTACAGCGACCAGATTCGAGTGGGCATGGCCGGTAATCTGGCAGGCTACCAGTTTGTAGACCGCTTTGGCAACCTGGTAACGGGGGCTGAGGTGGATTACAACGGCTCGCCCACCGGCTATACGGAGCAGCCGTTTGAGGCCATCACCTACATCTCCAAGCATGACAACCAGACGCTCTATGACATCAACGTCTACGGGATGCCCATGGCGGCTACGATGGATGAGCGGATTCGGGCGCAGGTCGTGGGGCTGAGTACGGTGGCTTTGGGTCAGGGCGTGCCCTTCTTCCACGCTGGCAGCGAGATGCTGCGCTCCAAGTCGCTGGATCGGGACAGCTATGACTCTGGCGACTGGTTCAACCGGCTGGACTACACTTACCAGCACAACAACTTTGGCGTGGGTCTGCCCATTGCCGAGAAGAATGAAGAAAACTGGCCGATCATGATCCCCTATCTGGGTAATCCTGACCTGGTAGCCGGGACAGCCGACATCACGCTGACGACGGCGCTGTTTGAGGAACTGCTGGCTATTCGGGGCAGCTCGCCGCTGTTCCGTCTGGGCGATGCTGCGCTGGTGCAGGAGCGACTGGCTTACCACAACACCGGTCCCGGCCAGTTGCCCGGCTTGATCGTGATGAGCCTGAGCGACCTGGTAGGCGAAGAACTGGACCCGCAGCATCAACTGATTGTGGTTCTGATCAATGCCAACAATGAAGACCAATCCTTCACCGAGACGGACCTGATCGGGCTGGAGCTAATGTTGCACCCGGTTCAGCAAAATTCGGCGGACCCGCTGGTGCAGACGAGCAGCTTTGATGCCGCAACGGGTACGTTTGCGGTGCCGGGACGGACAACGGCCGTATTCGTCTTGCCCACCAGCTACGGCGTAGAGCTATCGGCCGAAACAGCCGCTCTGTCCGGCCAGCCTGGTGAGACGGTGACCTATACCCTGAGCATTACCAATACCGGCAGCAGCGTAGACAGCTTCAGCTTCAACGCCAGCGGCAACAGTTGGGATGTGACCGTACCGGCCACCGTGACGCTCAACGCGGGTGAAGCAGCCACCGTTTACGTGACGGTAGACGTGCCGGCAGACGCCTTGGGTGGCGCCACCGATGAGGTCACGATTACGGCCACATCGGTCAACGATCCGGGCGTTACGGCCGCTTTTGACCTGACCACCCTAACCACAACAGCCGGGAATGTCTATGCGTTCCTGCTGACGCCTGAGAGCCAGGCAGCAACCGGCCTGCCGGGCGCGACAGTTACGTATACACTCTCGGTAACCAACACGGGTAACATTACCGACGTGTTTAGCTTTGGGGCCACGTCTGACTGGCCGGTCAATCTGCCCACACCGCTGACACTAGCGGCCGGAGCCTCGGCTGAGGTCGTACTGACGGTGGAGATTCCTGCTGGGGCTGCGGGCGGCGCGTTGGATACGGCCGTTATCACCGCAACCTCAACCGGCGATCCCAACTTGTCAGAGACGGCCAGCGTAACGACAACGGCCGTCAACGTCTACGGTCTGGCATTAACCCCGGCCAGCGCCGCCCAAATCGGCCTGACGGGAACGACCGTGACCTATACGCTTACCCTGACCAACAGCGGCAATACAGCCGACAGCTTCACCTTGAGTGCCACCGGCAACGAGTGGACGGTCACGCTGCCGGCCACCGTGACGCTGGCGGCCGGTGAAGCGGCCACAATTGTCGTCAGCGTCGCCATTCCTGATGGTGCGGTTGATGGGGCTGTGGATAGTGTGACGGTAACGGCCGTTTCCAGCGGCGATCCCAACCAGACGGCCAGCAGCCTGCTAACCACGACGGCAGAACGGCCGATCTACACCTACTATCTGCCTTTTGTTAGCAAACAGTAGGCGATAATTACCTTAACCCCGGCAGGTTGGCCAGTCAACCGGTCAACCTGCCGGGCCGCGCTTGTGCTACAATAGCAGCCTATGGACAGGCTGTTTTTCCGCTTTTACGCCGATCTCAACGACTTTTTGCCGCCCGCCCGGCGGCAGCGCACCTACGCCCTCGCCTTTCAGCCGCCGGTCTCGGTCAAGCATCTGATTGAAGCGGAAGGCGTACCCCATCCCGAAGTGGGGTTGATTGTGGCCAACGGCCGTATCGTCGACTTCACCTACCAGGCACAGCCAGAGGATCGGATTGCCGTCTATCCCGCTTTTTCTTCGATTGATGTTACCACCGAGGTCCAATTGCAACCGCCATTGCTGAATCCGCCTGGCTTCCTGCTCGACAACCACCTGGGCCGCCTGGCCCGCTACCTGCGCCTGCTGGGCTTCGACACCCTTTACCCCAACGACCATCTGCCCGACGCCGCTCTGGCCCAACTGGCCCACGAGCAAGAGCGGGTGATGCTGACCCGCGACCGGGGGCTGCTCAAGCGCAAGCTGATCGTCCACGGCTACTGCTTACGCACGCTGGACTCCCGGCAGCAGCTTGACGACGTGCTGCACCGCTTTCAACTGCACGACCTGATACGGCCGTGGAGTCGCTGTTTGCGCTGCAACGGCCGTTTACAGCCGGTTGACAAAGCGGCCGTCCTCGACCAACTGGAATCGAAAACCAAACGGTATTTTGACGAATTCAAACGGTGTGATGCCTGTGGGCAAATCTACTGGTCCGGCTCCCACTTTGCGGCCCTATCCCAGATTGTAGATGAAGTTGGAAATCAGCAGGTGGAAACCCACGCCTGACTACGGTATCATTACGGTATGTTGAGCAGCAATATTTGGGTCCGATACCGGCTGTTATTTGCCTTGTTGATCTGTTTTGTGCTGTTGGGGGACACAACGGCCGTTACGCCCCTGTCAGCCCAAACAAATCCCACCCACTCAGTCGCTCCCGGCGATACATGGACCGCGCTGGCTTACCGCTACCAGACCAGTACGGCCGTTTTGCAGACCCTCAATCCCCACCCCAACCAGCAGCGGCAGCCCACCATCGGCCGTACCATTCGCCTGCCGGATGAAGCGGTAGCGGTGAATGGGGTATTGCAACGGCCGTTTCAAGGTGGTCTGCTGCAAACGGCCGTTTCCCACAACCAATCCCCCTGGCAGCTTGCAGTTCAACATGAAACAGGCCACCCCTATCGCCCCCTTCTCTACCGGCCCATCTTCCTGCCGGGGGGTGAACAGCCGCCGCGTGAGCTGCCGCTGGGGGTGGTGGCTCTGGCGCTGTCGCAGGTGCCCGCGCTGCCGGGGCAGGCGTTGGGGGTGCGGGTTGAACTGGCAGATGAGGGCAGCCTACAGGGCCAACTGGCCGGGGCTGGCGAGATGATCTGGGGGGAAAACGGCCGTTACCAGGTCGGTCTCATCGGTACGGGTGCGTTTTTTGGGCCAGGGGAGCCGTCGCTGCTGCTACAAGTGGAGGGGCAGCCCGCCTGGGACCAGCCCTGGCGTTTTGTAGACGATGAGTGGATTTTCCAGCAGCTTACGCTGACCGGCGCGGCCGCCCAAATCGACCAGCAGTCTATCGCCGAGGAGCGGGCGCGGCTGTTCGAACTTTGGTCGGCTGTAACACCCGAACCCCAGTGGCAGGCCGCCTTCCAACTGCCCATCGACAGCTACCTGACCATCAGCGCCCCCTTTGGCGCTCGCCGCTCTTACAACGGCGGCCCCTACCGCTCTTACCACGAAGGGGTCGATTTCAGCGCGTATGGCGGCACGCCCGTCCTGGCCCCGGCCCACGGCACTGTGGTGCTGGCCGAATTCCTCTACGTGCGCGGCGGCGCGGTCATTCTGGATCACGGGCTGGGCATCTACAGCGGCTACTACCACCTGTCCAGCGTCCTGGCCGAGGTGGGGCAACTGGTCGAGCCGGGTCAGATTATCGGCGAGGTGGGCACAACCGGCCTCTCGACCGGCAACCACCTGCACTGGGACCTGCTGGTGGGTGGCGTCTGGGTGGATGCGGCCGCCTGGATGGAGCAGGATATGGCCTGCTGGATTTTGACAGGATTGCAACGGCCGTGTAATTAAACGTATTGCGTAGTGCGTATTGCGTAGAGAAAAGTTTACCCACTACCCACTACCCACTACGCACTACGCACCAAAAAAGGTATAACCATGGATAAACTCAAACAGTTACTCGAAAACAACCGCCGCTGGGCCGAAAAGACGAAGGCTCAGGACCCTGATTTCTTTCCCACCCTATCGCGGCAGCAAAGGCCCGATTATTTATGGATTGGCTGCGCCGACAGCCGCGTACCCGCCAACCAAATCGTCGATATGCAGCCGGGTAATATTTTTGTTCATCGCAACGTAGCGAATTTGGTGGTTCACACTGACTTTAGCCTCTTGTCGGTGCTGCAATATGCGGTCGAGGTACTACAAGTCTCATACATCATTGTCTGCGGTCATTACGGCTGCGGCGGCGTCGAGGCGGCTTATGACCATCGCCAGCTTGGCCTCATTGACAACTGGCTGCGTAACATTATTGACACCTATCACCTGCATCAGGAGGACATCTACCAGTTGACGGACCGTAGAGCCAGGCTAGATCGTCTGTCTGAACTGAACGTCATGGAGCAGGTAGCCAACGTCACCCAGACCTCGATTGTGCAATCAGCCTGGCGCCGGGGGCAAAAACTATCGGTTCACGGCTGGATTTACAGCGTGGAGGATGGCATTCTGCATGACCTGGATGTCTCGGTCAGCGGCCTGGATATGGTTGACCCCCCTTATCGGCTGGAACAATAACACACTTGCCTTGCCGGGTAAGATGACTATACTCAAAGGTAACTATGAGCAAAAACGGCCGTTTTCCCCCCACCCCATCTCGCCAAACCAACACGGGCACCATTCTAACCGTGCGCGGCAGCGTCATTGACGCCCGCTTTGAGCATAATTTGCCTGCTCTCAACAGCCAACTGATCGCCGGGCAAGAAGGGAACATCATTATCGAAGTGGCCACCCACATCGACAACCAAACGGTGCGCGGCATTGCCATGACCGCTACCCAGGGGTTGGCGCGGGGAATGCGGGTGGTGGACAGTGAACGGCCGTTGCAAGTCCCCGTCGGTCATCAAGTGCTGGGGCGCATGTTCAACGTCTTCGGCGAAACGCTCGACGACGGCGACCCGGTAGAAGGAGAATGGCGCAGCATCCACCAACCCACCATTCCCCTGGACCGTCGCTCCGTCAAGTCCGAAATCTTTCATACCGGCATCAAAGCTATCGACTTGCTCACCCCTCTGGAACGAGGCGGCAAGGCCGGCCTATTTGGCGGCGCGGGCGTGGGCAAAACCGTCCTCATCACTGAGTTGATCAACAACGTGGTGGGCCAGTACGAAGGGGTCAGCCTCTTCTGCGGCATTGGCGAACGCAGCCGCGAGGCCGAAGAGCTGTACCGCGAAATGCAAGAGGCGGGCGTACTAGACAACACTGTCATGATTTTTGGGCAGATGAACGAGCCACCCGGCGCCCGTTTCCGCGTCGGCCACGCCGCCCTGACCATGGCCGAATATTTCCGCGACGACGCCCGCCAGGACGTGCTGCTCCTGATTGACAACATCTTCCGCTTCATCCAGGCCGGTTCCGAAGTGTCGGGCCTGATGGGGCAAATCCCGTCGCGGGTAGGCTACCAGCCCACCCTGGCGACCGAACTGGCCAGCCTGCAAGAGCGCATTTGCAACACGGCCAGCGGCTCGATCACCTCTGTTCAGGCTGTTTACGTCCCGGCCGACGACTTTACCGATCCGGCGGCCGTGCATACCTTTGGCTACCTGTCGGCCAGCATCGTCCTCTCGCGCAAGCGGGCCAGCGAGGGCCTCTATCCGGCCATCGACCCGCTGCAATCCGGCTCCAAAATGCTGACGCGCACTATTGTGGGCCAGCGCCACTACGACATTGCCCAGCAGGTGCGCCAAACACTTGCCGGTTATGAGGATTTGAAGGACATCATCGCCATGCTGGGCCTGGAAGAACTCTCCCAGGAAGACCGGCGCGTTGTGGAACGGGCGCGGCGGCTGGAGCGCTTCCTGACGCAGCCCTTTTTTACCACCGAACAGTTAACCAACATGAAAGGCCGGCTGGTCTCGCTGGAGGAAACACTGGAAGGCTGCGAGCGCATCCTCAACGACGAATTCGCCGATTACCCAGAGCGGGGTTTGTACATGATTGGGGCGATTGAGGAGGCGAAGAAGGAGTGAAACGTGAAACGTGCAGCGTGAGGTTTTCACTCGTCACGTTTCACGCATCACGCATCACGGTCTAAACCATGATGCAACTAAAAGTCCTGCTGCCCACGCAAGTATTGCTGGAAGAAGAAGTGGCCAAAGTAACGGCCGAAGCGGAAAATGGCTCTTTTTGCCTGTTGCCGCGCCATATTGATTTTGTGGCCGCTTTGGTCCCTGGGCTATTCTCGTTTGAAACGGAAGATGGCCATGAGACGTTTCTGGCTATTGACGAAGGCACACTGGTCAAATGTGGCCGCGAGGTGCTAGTATCCATCCGTAACGCCGTAAGCGGCCGTGACCTGGGGCAGTTGCAGCAGGTGGTGGAGGAGCAATTTTCGGTCCTGGACGAGCGAGAGCGTAAAGCCCGCTCCGCCCTGGCCCGCCTGGAAGCCGATTTAGTGCGCCGCTTTATGGAATTATGAGATGGGACACGGATAAACACAGATGAACACAGATTTTTCTTTGCTTTTCTCCGCGAAACTCAGCGGTCCTCCGTGTATCTCCGCGTTCCTGATTCTTACGTTATGAGCAAAGAACCAGCAGATGAAAACGGCCGTCCGCCGCCACTACATGAAGAAGTAGCCCGTCGCGAGCGGCGCAAGCTGCACGCCCGCCGCCACAAAGAGGAAAGCGTCTGGTTTGGCCTGGGCATGTTTGGCATTGTAGGCTGGTCGGTGGCTATTCCGACCCTGTTGGGCGTGGCCATCGGTCTCTGGATCGACACCACCTGGCCCAGCCAATTCTCCTGGACGTTGATGTTGATGGTTGGTGGTGTTATGATTGGCATGTGGAACGCCTGGTACTGGGTCAACAAAGAGCATGGCCACATCGGCCACGATTACAACAACGTAGACGAGGCAGCAGACCAGAATGGAGATGCTTGAATGGGACCGGCTGCTGGCCAGCTTGCTCGGCGGAGGCCTGATTGGCCTCGTTTATTTTGGCGGTTTATGGCTAACGATTCGTCACGTGACCGCAAAGCAGGGATCGAACTGGCTGCTGCTGGCCAGCTTTGTGGGCCGGGCAGTAGTGGCCGTGGCGGCGCTGGTGTGGCTGGTAAACGGCCGTTTACCCGACCTCATCGCCGCCCTCATCGGCTTCTTTCTCATGCGAACGATTTTGATACGACGATTGGGACTACGTGATACGTGATACGTGAGGGCTGGTTTATCACGCTTCACGTTTCACGCTTTTACTGACTACTGACTATGGATATCAGCCCCGACGCCATCATCTACTACGAGTGGGGAGCATTCAAGCTCAACGCCACCATTGTTTTTACCTGGTTGGTCATGGCCATCCTGGTCGGCGTTTCCTGGCTCATTACGCGCAATTTAACGGCCGATCCCGACATGGCCCCCGGTCAGAATTTTCTCGAAGCCATCGTCGAGCTGTTGCGCGACCAAATCAAAGAAATCGGTCAGCAAGAAGCCGAGCGATACCTGCCTTTTGTGGGCACACTCTTTATCTTTATCGCCTTTGCCAATTTGCTGGCCATTGTGCCTGGCTACCAGCCCCCCACCGGCTCGCTTTCAACAACGGCTGCTTTAGCTATTTGCGTCTTTGTGGCCGTGCCCCTGTACGGCGTTTACGGGCTAGGCTTCGTTGAATATCTGAAGCAATATTTGCGCCCCAACCCGATCATGCTTCCCTTCAACATTATTGGGGAACTGTCGCGCACGCTGGCGTTGGCCGTGCGTTTGTTTGGCAATGTCATGAGCGGTACGATGATTGCAGCGGTTCTAATCAGCATTGTGCCCCTCTTTTTCCCCATCGTCATGCAGTTGTTGGGGTTGATCACCGGCTTCATTCAAGCCTACATTTTTGCCGTCCTGGCGATGGTCTATATCGCCTCCGCCACCCGCGTACAGGGAAAAGGTGATAAGTAATTTTTAACGCAGACTTGTGCTGAGTGCAGCCGAAGTAGGCACAGAGGCGCAGAGACTTTTTTCTTTGCGCCGTTTGCATCTTTGTGGTGAAATTCTTGAGGAGAAAATTATTATGGAAGAATTGAGCTTAATTGCGGCCGTTTCCATTTTTACGGCGGGTATAACCATCGCCATTGGTTCCATTGGGCCGGCGCTGGGTCAGGGGCGGGCCATTGCTCAGGCCCTTAGCGCCATCGCCCAGCAGCCAGACGAGGCCAACAACATCAGCCGCACTCTCTTCGTTGGCCTGGCCATGATCGAATCGACGGCCATTTACTGCTTTGTCATTTCGATCATCTTGATTTTTGTCAACCCGTTCTGGAACGCCTTAGCCGGCTAACAGGGTTCAACATGGACATAATCTACGCCCATGAACAATCTGCCATACGCAGAAAACAACCGCCTTTCTCTACGCCTCCACGTCTACTTCCACTGCGCTACTTCGACTACGCCCAGCACAAGTCAGTACAAGTCTGCGTCAATATTCCAGGAGGTCGTTCATGTTAATTGACTGGTTTACCGTACTGGCGCAAATCGTCAATTTCCTGATCCTGGTCTTTCTGCTGCATCGCTTTTTGTACAACCCCATCTTGAACGCGATGGCCCGACGGGAACAACGCATTGCCGATGACCTGGAAACGGCCGAACGCAAGCGGCGCGAAGCCAGGGAAGAAATTGAAAGCTACCGGCAAAAGCAAGCGGAACTGGAAGAAAGGCGACAAGAATTCTTGAGCCAGGCCGAAGAGGATGCCGAGGAAAAACGACGCCAGTTGCTGCAAAAGGCACGGGCCGAAACGGATGAAATCCGCACTCGTTGGCAGCGGGCCATCGAGCAGGAAAAGGAATCGTTCCTGGCCGATCTGCGCCGCCGCGTCAGCCAGGAAACCTACCGCGTCATACGCAGCGCCCTGGCCGACATGGCCGATACGACCCTGGAAGGGCGCATTGTGACCGTCTTTCTGGCGCGGTTGGGCGAGTTGCCCGACTCTGAACGAGAATCATTGGCGGCAGAAACGGCCGATTCCTGGAAAATCAACTCCGCCTTTGACCTGCCCGAAGAGCGGCAGGAAGAAATTCGTCAGGTGGTGGAAGAGGTAGTGGGGTATAACGGCCGTTTAACCTTCAACACCCAACCCGACCTCATCGCCGGTATCGAACTGGTAGCGGCCGGGCATAAAGTCGCCTGGAGCCTCAATAGCTACCTCGACGACCTGGAAGAAGCTTTCAGTGACCTGTTGACCCAGGCCAAAATTGAAGAGGTTGCAGCATCCGATGAGGAAGAGTAGCCAGTAGCCAGTAATCAGTATTCGGTAAGCAGTAGTCAGCGGACAGTTTTATGAGTGAACAGACACCAGTATTACAAGGGGCATTAGACAGGACGCTAGATGCCATACAGCAAGCACAGACCGACCTCAAGCCATCTTTAACGGCCCAGGAAGTCGGCTACGTCCACTCTGTGGGGCACGGTATTGCCCGCGTTCATGGCCTGCCCGGCGTTCAGTCAGAGGAGATGCTCCGCTTCCCCGGCGAACTGCGCGGCATGGCCTTTAACCTGGACCCAGACGAAGTGGGCGTCATCCTGCTGGGCGACAGCCAATCGATCCGGGCTGGCGATCAGGTGCGGCGCACCCAGCGCACGCTCGACGTGCCGGTGGGCGATAACCTACTCGGCCGCGTGGTTGATCCTATCGGCCGGCCGCTTGACGGGCGCGGTCCCGTCTACACCAGCGACCGCTGGCCGGTGGAGCGTGCAGCCCCGGCCATCATGGACCGCTCCCCCGTCACCATCCCCCTGCAAACCGGCATCAAATCCATCGACGCCCTCATTCCCGTAGGACGCGGCCAGCGGGAACTAATCGTGGGCGACCGGCAAACAGGCAAGACGGCCATCGCCCTGGACACGATCATCAACCAGCATGACAAAGACGTCGTCTGCGTCTACTGCGCCATCGGCCAGCGCAGCGATGCCGTAGCCGGTTTCATCAATGAGCTAAAAACCCATGACGCCCTAGACTATTCGGTGGTCGTGGTCGCTGTTGGTGAAGCCCCACCCGGCGTCTCCTTTATAGCCCCTTACGCCGCCACCACCATCGCCGAATATTTCATGGAGCAGGGGCGCGACGTGCTGATCGTCTACGACGACCTGACCCGCCACGCCTGGTCCTACCGGGAACTGTCGCTGCTGCTGCGCCGCCCCCCCGGCCGTGAAGCTTTCCCCGGCGACATCTTTTACATTCACTCCCGCCTGCTGGAGCGGGCTACGCAGCTACGTCCCGAACTGGGCGGTGGTTCATTGACCGCCCTACCCATCGTCGAAACCGAAGCCCAAAACATGTCGGCCTATATTCCCACCAACATCATCTCCATCACCGATGGCCAGATTTACCTCTCCCCCAACCTGTTCCAGCGTGGCATTTTACCGGCCGTAGACGTGGGCCAATCAGTGTCGCGAGTGGGTGGCAAGACGCAGTTGGCCGCCTACCGGGCCGTCGCCGGTGATTTGCGTCTGGCTTATTCCCAGTTTGAGGAGTTGGAAAGCTTCGCCCGCTTTGGTACTCGCCTGGATGCGGACACCCAAAAAGCGATTGATCGCGGCCGGCGCGTGCGCGAAACGCTCAAGCAGCCGGAATTTGAGCCGCTGCCCGTTGCTGAACAGATTATTGTCCTTCTGTCCGTAACTTCTGGTCTGTTTGACGATCTGCCCGTTGACCAGGTAGAGGCAGCCAGCCGGGCTATTCGGGAAACGTTTGCGGAGAAAGGCGGGGAGATATACGGCCGTATCCAGGACGGCGATCTCCTCAACGACGAAGACCAGGAAAAGCTCCTCGACCTGGCCCGCCGGGCCATCGGGAATCTCAATGCGTAGCGCGTAACCTCTCTACGCACTACGCACTACGCACTATGGAAACCATCCAAGACATTCGCCGACGCATCAACAATACCCAAGATTTGGGCGGCATTGTCCGTACCATGCGGGCACTGGCCATGACCAGTATTCGCCAGTACGAACGGGCCGTCGAATCGCTGGCCGACTACAATCGCACCACCGAAATGGGGCTGCAAGTTGTTCTGGGCGAAGCCAGCCGTCAGGGATTTAGCCTGCCTACTGCCCAGGAAAAAGCTCTGGATCAGCTAGACACCGGCATTATTGTTTTTGGCTCCGATCAGGGGTTATGTGGTCAGTTCAACGAGCAGATTAGCCACTTTACACTACAGCAGCTTGAGGAACGCGACATTCCCCTGGAAAAACGGCAGTTTATCGTGGTTGGTCTGCGCGTGGCTGGTTC
The DNA here is from genome assembly GCA_007123775.1 of Anaerolineae bacterium. GTDB lineage: Bacteria > Chloroflexota > Anaerolineae > Promineifilales > Promineifilaceae > SLGK01. The sequence continues at coordinate 18,921 of SLGK01000287.1, forward strand.
GCTCGATCATGCCGGGCAGCCAATCAACGACATTTACAACGTGCCCAGCTCGGTGGAAGCGATCACGCCGATGGTGCAAGAACTGCTCTCACGCAGCCAGCAGTGGCGTGGCGTGATTGAAGCGCGTCAGGTGGGACGGGTGCTGCTGTTTTATAATCGGATGGTATCAGCAGCAAACTATCGCCCCCATGTGCGCCAACTTCTCCCCATCGACCCCAGGCAATGGCAGGGATTAGAGGAAGAAGGCTGGCCTTCCCGCTCATTGCCCACCTTCACCATGGCCTGGCGACCCCTCTTCTCGGCTCTGCTACGCCAGCACCTCTTTGCCATGCTCTTCCGCGCCTTTGCTGAATCGTTAGCCAGTGAAAACAGTGCCCGCCTCCTCTCCATGCAGGCCGCCGAGCGCAATATCGAAGAACGGCTGGGCGAGCTAACCCAAACTTACCACCAGCAGCGCCAGAACAACATCACCAGCGAACTGCTCGATATTATCTCCGGCTTTGAGCTGCTCAATCAGCCGCAGTAAAAGAGACCTGCGAGGTTTAGAGAAACCTCGCAGGTCTGGACAATTATGTTAGTCGCTGGTAGCGAATTGGTCGCTGTTTTTGGCAACGGCCGTTACCATCAAATGGCGTGTCTGCCAATGGAATAACAACCAAATAGTCGTTACCAATGACCCCACCACAGCCATACTCAGTGTCGTTTGCTCAATGGTCAGATTGATCTGGTCCATTGCATACCCCGCCCAATATATCGAGATAGATTGGGTCAGCGTCAGCACGGCAAACTCAAAGGCAAAGACCCGCCCCCGTACCTTGTCCGGCACGGCCAGTTGCAGCAGTGCCGCCGAAAAGACCCACAGCGCCCCCGTACCCAGTGTACGCACCAGCGTCGCCACCGAAAACCAGGCAAACGTGGGTGCAACGGCCAGACCAGCAATCCCGGCCGTCATCAAAAATAGCCCAATGATGATGGCCCAGCGCATCTTGCGCGGCTCATCCCCCAGCCAGCGGCGCAGCAGCAGGGGTCCAAGCCCCGTGCCAATGCCGCTGATCATGTAGATCAGGCCCAGCGTGGCCTCACCGCCGCCCGCCAGGGGAAAAACGCGATGGGCAAAAGTCACTTCTAACACGTTAATCGCGCCCCAGGCCAAAGAGCCGCCTGCCTTGATCAAAGCCAATCCCAAAATCGTCCGTTCACCGCGCAGATAGCGCAGCCCATCCATAAAGTTGAACCAGCCGCCCGGCTTGCGTGTTCCGGTTATATCAGCCTCAACTGCCGGCTGTAGCGGAATGGCGATACGGGCCAGTAGCAATGTGGAACCAGCATAGGCCAACGCATTCAGCACAAAAGCAGCCTGGATACCTAAAACGGCCGTTGCTACCCCACCCAAAAACGCCCCGATCGCCAGCATCGTACTCCAGGTCAGGCTGTCGAGAGCATTGGCTGTCACTAACTCTCTGCGGACGACAATGTTGGGAATAACGGCCGTTCGTGCCGGCGTAAACAAAGCAGCCAGCGCAAATTGAACCACCAACAGTAAATAGAGTAGCCACAAATCGGCTGCCTGGCGCACCAGCAAAAAGCCCAGCACCACAGCGGCCTGGACCAGATTGGAGTAGATCATGATTTTGCGCCGGTCGTACCGGTCAGCCAGCACCCCGGCCAATGGCGCAAAGAGAAAGAGGGGTAAAAAACGAGCGAGGAAAAGATAGCTAACGGCCGTGCCAGTCCCCGACAGCATTTCAATCAGAGAGGCGGTCGCAATCAGATTAAACCAATCCCCCAACTGTGTAACCACATATCCCAGCCACAGGTTACGGTAGTTTGTATTGTCGCGCAGCAGTGTCCAATAAACCATAGCGTAGATTATCCACCAAAAAACCTGCTTCACCCACCCCAAAACAAAGAGTAAGCGTTCATTACCTTAACGATATAACGCAGATTTCGCAGATAAAAAGAAAATGATCCGCGTCAATCCGTTTGACCTGTATTTACCTGCGTTCTATCCGAAACCAAAAAAGGCGCGTCTAGCCAGAGAAATCTCTCTGCGCCTCCGCGCCTACTTCGACCAGGCTCAGTACAAGCCTGCGTTAAAAGATAAAAAAGGTCTTTTGGCAATGACCTACTCTCCCAGGGGGTCGCCCCCCAAGTACCATCGGCGCTGTTGAGCTTAACTGCCGGGTTCGGGATGGGTCCGGGTGTACCCTCAACGCTCCTA
>SLGK01000265.1 GCA_007123775.1 Anaerolineae bacterium
CTCAAAAACTACGACATAACGGTAGGAAATTCTCAAAAACTGCGGAACAGTTGTCTCAAAAACTGTGGAATAGCTAACTACTTGAACGAGAGGCTATTCTCAAAAATTACGGAATCCTACAAAACTCGACACGAACAAAACAGCTTGCTGCTATCACATGCCAAACAGGCCGTACAAAACGCCAATCAAACCAACCAGGGCTAAGATATAGACCGGTAGGCGCGGCATTTCCCCGTCATTTTCCATGGCATGGCCAAACAAGAAAAAGACAAGTGGGTGAACCAAAAACGGCATGGCAAAGACGAAAGCGATTAACTCCGCCGCCTCCGCGCCAAACATACCCTCCTGAATGGCCGCAAACAAGCCGAAGTGGGAGAGCGCTGAACTTTTGGCCAGGCCCACATAGGCCAATGGCTGCCCGGCCAACAGCAACAACCCCAGAAAAACCGCCATAAATTGCCAGCCGAGCGAAAAGAACATCAACCCGGACACTTCACCCCGCTCGCTGCCGTTAGCCTGGCGAATTGTGCGGAAGGCGACGGCCACCATGGCTACCCCGGCCAGGCCGACTACGGCAATAGGCACAACCAGCATACTGCCCTGCTCCAGGCTCAAGGCCAGCAGTGAAAAGACAAAAATGTGGCCAAAGAAGGGGATATTGATCATTACCGGGGCACGACGGGCTGCTTCGTCGCCAAAGTCACCGGCCGTGCAGGCTCCGGTCAGGCCGGCATGGGACAAAGCACCGGCCATGCCAGGGGCTAAATTGCGAATATTGGCGGTGCGGGCTAACAGGATTAGAGCTGAAATACCGCCAAACATCCACAGAACCTGCCCGAAGAAACCATACATCAAGGTAGGAGCGATGCCCTCTAATGCCAGCGTACCACTGATGAGCGAGCCACCAACCAGGAAATTGGCTGCCAGAATGATCGGAATACCGGCGAATAGCAGGCAGCGAATGGTTGGCCCATGCTTTAGCCGATAGAACGCCATACCTAACCCAGAGGCAATGAGCATGACGAAGAAGATTTGAGGCAGGGCAATCAAGGGACGGACCCAAACCGAAACGTAATAGCCGACCATTAAAATCAAGACCAGACCTATGATTTCAACCAGGCCGCGGCGCAGGTAGGCTTGTTTATTGTCAATAATGGCCCGGTTATCAATCAAAATGACAGAAAGTATCAGACCAAAGTAGGCAATGAGCGGGTAGAAGCGGCCTAACTCATCGGTCGGGCTTAGGCCCAGCAAAAATTTGGTCATGGCTTCAATGCCCAACAGCAAGAAAAACGAGCGGACGATAAACACCAGATGGGTACGGGCCGTACCCAACACTACTTCATCCAGGCAGTAAGTTACCGAATTATCTGGCGGCACAGTGTTTTTGGAAAAAACGCGCCGCAGTTGTTGCCCACCGACAAAAAAGGTGGCGGCCAGAGCGATAATCGTAGTTCGGCTAAGAATGTTGATCAGGGAGAAGTCGGGTAAACCGGGTGTAGAGACGCCCGAACTGGTCAGCACAAAGCCCATGACCAGGCCGAAAATAACGATGATCAAAATAGGTGAATAGCGCGTGCCGGCGACAACTGTACGGGCAATCAACACCATAGGCACCAGGATAAAAAGCGACCACCAAAATTGATTCAGAAATTGGAAATGGTCGGGAGAAGTTAACGCTGAGTCCACGAGGCAGCTCCTATAAATTGTTACAATTACCAAACCAAATCGGCCACCGGCAGGCGCAACCGGGCGATAACCTGAATTAGCCCAATCTTCAGCAAACGGCCGTAACTGTGTATAAAGTAAAATGCGAAAATAGTATATCAGCGATCAGAAAACCAACACATGATTTCTGTCTAAACAAAACGTGATAGAAGTTCATATCATCCCATAACACTTTCCAAAGAGCGCATCCTTTTCAACCAGAGACACTTGCGTCGCTACGTCTTTGCGCTACACTAAAAACGCCCAGTCAGCGGCACAAATCATAAATAAGGAAGTGGGTCATGAGTAATGAGCAAACAAGACGTGAGGAATTTCTCCAACTAATTCGCGGCAGCCTGCAGCGAGCAGAACAGGCGGTGGTGACATACCGGCGCCTGGACACCGGCTTGTTACTAGGCAGCATTGTGCTAGGTGCCCTATCGACAGCGTTAGCGGGTAGCATTGCTATTGCCGGTGAAGCGGCGACAACGCCACTCGACGTACCTGAGGTGGCCAGCGGTTGGCAAATCATCTGCTTTGCCGTAGCCATCCTGGCCGCTGCGGCTACAATTTCCGGTTCAGTACACAAATCATTTCGGGTTACGGAAAATCTGGCCAGCGCGGTAGCCTGCACCAGCTCAATGCGGTTCCTGGAGCTGTCTGTCACCCTGTCGGATGCCGATGTGGACAAGGCGGTCGCCGAATACCAACGGCTGCTGCGAGAACATGCCACTATTCTGGCTTAGGCTATTCTGAATCCTCGCCCTATTGACCCCGGTCCCTTGCTGCTGATAACGGCCGTTTCAGCCTGGCTTATTCGACGTTTGACATTGTAAAACATGAAGATAGTCATGACTTATGGCGGTACGTTTGCGCTTATAATTGTATAGTTGAATCATCACCGTATCAGGAGGTTCACTATGACAAAGCGCATGACCACACTGCTAGAAGAATCTGCCGCCCAGCACAAGCATTTATGCCCGCGTCAGGTGCTGGGCGTTCGTATTGGCCTGGCTGGCGGTGCAGCCCTGGGCTTAGAATTGCCCCGACGTGATAAACGACTGCTCATCTTTACTGAAACAGATGGCTGCTTTGCTGATGGCCTGGCGGTTGCTACCGGCTGCACGATGGGCCGGCGTACGTTGCGTCTGGAAGATTATGGCAAAGTGGCAGCCACCTTTGTAGATATACGGACGGAAAAGGGTGTCCGGGTAGCCCCACAACTCGATATTCGCGCTAAGGCCTATGCCTACGCACCTGGTGAGAAGAAACGCTACTTTGCCCAATTACACGGCTACCAGGCGATGCCTGATGCCGAATTGCTAACGATTGAGCCAGTTCGTCTGGCCATAGCGGTCAAAGAAATTGTTAGTCGAGCCGGGGTCCGCGTCAACTGTGCCCGTTGCGGTGAGGAGATCATCAACGAGCGCGAGATTTACCACCAGGACCAACGCTACTGTCTGGCCTGTGTTCGACCGGCTTATTATATTCCTCTCTGCCCCCTTCCGTCAGAAACGGCCGACCTTTTATTCAAGGAGTTCCCCATGGGCGCAGCGCACCACGATAAATGAAAATTATCTGCGTTTATCCGCGTTAATCTGCGTCCTATTTTCGAAGGAGTGTTTACATGACCGAAAAACCCAAAGCTCACCTACGTTTTCTGGATGAGTACCCCGACATTGCCGATGCCTACCATCAATTAGCCGCAGCCGCCCATGATAACGGACCATTGGACGAGAAAACGCGTCTTTTGGTCAAACTGGGGTTGGCCATTGGTGACCGTCACGAAGGGGCCGTCCACGCCCATACACGCCGCGCCCTGGCAGCGGGCTGTACCCCGGAAGAGATTAAGCAAGTTGTTACGCTGGCGGTAACGTCTGTGGGGATGCCCAATGCGGTGGCTGCCTACACCTGGGTCAACGATATTTTGCTGGCTGACTAGAATTGAGATCAACCTGTCTTAACCCGACCGGCAAAACCAGGCGGTATCAGTGAGCCGAACGGATTCCGGCGCCGAAACTCGCATACAGGACAGTAGCTTTGGCCAGCTTGAGCCAAAAAAGGACTGTGGCAGCGTTCGCAGGCGGTTGTCTCGCCTGATAGTAGCGTGACAACCGGACCCTCCCCCAAAAGTTGGTCCCACGTCGGGTTGTGGTCAACCGTGATGGCTTCAGACAGGCAAACATGCACACATAGACTACAGCCAATGCAGTTTGGCGGTAGCAACTGGAGTCGGAATTCCTTCCCGTTGCCTTCAAAACGGAGGGCCTCTGTGGGACAGGCACGGGCACAGGCACCATTGGCTGAGCATTTGTTGTCGGCCACTGTGACTCTTGCCAGGCCTAGTCCGGTCAGGACCGGGCCGGGCAGAGCCGGATCAGGTTGTCCCATACTGATTAACGCCGCCGTGGTCAAAAGGTGATTGGTAGCTGGCCAGGTCGTCTCATCACCTGCCAACCAGTCGAGGGTGGTACTGGTTGTGGTCTCTGGCAAACCAAATAATGTGCGGCGTGAGACGGGGGGTACACTGGTTGGTCGTACCGGACGCCTGACCAGGTTCTCGCCTGCCAAAGGACCAGTACAGCGAATACGGCCGTTTTGCGGCCAATGTTTAGCGATTTGTTGCACGGCCGTTACCTGCTGCTCAATATTGCGGTATAAGGAACCCAGCGGGCAGTCGGCGCAGGCATCGGTACGCAGCACCAGCTCAGACAGACCCATTGCCAACAGCGCCAGATAAACGCCAGCCCCCAGGCCGGCCAGACAACCCCGGCTCATGAGCGCAGCATCTGTCTCTGGTAACCCTGTCTCCGCTTGCGGATGGGGGGCACAAATCAGCTCCAGACGTTTGCCCTTAAGATGCAGTACCTGCTTCAGTAGCGGCGTTATTTCATCAGGGGCCTGATACGCCTGCACCGGACAAACGGGCAAACAGGCACGGCATTTAATGCAAACATCCTGCTGCAACGAAGGTGGCTGACCCGGCACAATTGCCGCTACCGGGCACATGTCGAAACAAGCGGCACAGTCCGACAGCTTGTCCCGCCTGTGGAGGCAGCGCTCCGGCTCCAGAAAAAGGCCGCCGGGCCGAGCGGTGGCCTCGGCTATCTGCTCCATCAGGGCGAGCAGGTTCATACGGGCACTCCGGCAGGCAGATCGGCCAGCGTGCGATCACGCAGTTCCAGCAGTGCGCCTTTGGTGAGCAGGGCAATGCCCCGGTAAAAATCGGTGCGGCTATGCTCCTCAACCAGCGCACACCAGTCAAAGGCCCATTTGAGCAGATGGTCGGTTAAAAATTGCTGCTGGGCGTGTAGTAAGGCGACCATCGTTTGCTGATCATTCTGTTCCAGGGCGATCAATCCTCGCCCGGCCAGATGAGACACAAAAGCGAGTTCCAGACCAATATGATCATCTGGCTCCTGATGCAGGTTGATCGGTTCCAGGCCAAAACGCCGATACCAGTGGCGAACGGCTAATGTTGATTCCTGAAAGGTCAGCCGCTCTTCGCCATAATAGACTGACTCGTATAGCGGCACCAACACCTTGGCCGGGCCGACAAAGAGGCCGGTGTAATCAGCCCGCAGTTGGGTCAGGCTCTCGTCGGGTGTAAGCGCGGCCTGATCGGTTTGCCACTGTTGTAGGTAGGTTAAGCCTTGCTTGACGGCCGATTGTTTTTCAGCAAACGGGACATCATCAAACAAGCCCTCTTCACTGATGGTGTCCAGAAAATTCTGATCCGGGTAAGTATAAAGGAGCTTGCCCAAGAGGCCAAAGAGTAGCATTTCTCCGGTTAATAGTGCGTGCCATTTTAGCCCGGCAGTGTGTCCGTTTTGTTTCATGTTTTTCTCCTAAATATCCAGCGCTAACCCCAATGAGTCAGGATGGGTCAGGTCGACTTTCACTTCTGCCGTCAGAAGTGAGCTACTATCTTTCAGATTGTATCCAGACGGCTGTGGGGTAAACATTGTCAGAATCAATGGAAATCAGTGACAAAGGTAATAAAACAAACTGGGGACGTGCCGGTTTGACACCTCCCCAGTTAGTTATTTACGGATAAACGGCCGTTATATGCTAGATACCAACAGCCACAATAGTAGCATAGAACAGATAGCGACCCATCACTTCGGCTACAAGAACCAGCGCAAAAGCGGCATAAGCCAGGGTGACCAATGTCTGCTCCCGGCCCGGCGTGATAGCGTTGCGATATAGGAACAGCGCAAACAGCCCCGCACCAATAAACACTAATGCCAGCCGCAAGCCAAACAGAAAGCCGAACTCTTCTACCAACAGGTTGGCGCTAGCCTGGGCCACCGGGCCGCCAGCCGACAGACTGGCAACGTAGAGCGGCATCATCACCAGCACCACGCCCAACAGCACAATAGAAAGCATGGCGATCCAGCGCAGGCTGTCACGCAGCAGTTGTGCCTGGACTTCCAGATTCACATCTGGCTTGTTGCGTAAGATGGTATAGTTAGCCACAAAAGCAGCCCCAATAGCCAGACCACCCAGCAAAAACGTGGTTATATAGAAAGAGATGAGCGTCACCGGCGTGTTCCAGGCGGGCTGCGCTTCTAACATATAGACCCTGGCCATGGCATAAACCAGGCCCAACCCAACCAAGGCCGCCAACCAGGCAATCAGGTTACGAGCGGTAAAACTGGCCATATTTCGCCACTGCATGATGGCAAAAATACCACCAAGAATGACAAAAATGACACCGAAAAAGATCTCCCAGCTCAACCAGGAAGAGCCTAAATTGGTGATGGCCAGATATGCATTGAGTGGACTGCCCAGATGGAACAATGAAGCAAGCATACCCAATATGAGTACCGGCCCTATAGCTAACAATGCTCGGTTACTGAGTTGGCTGGCCTCTGCTTCCCCGGCTTGCCGCAAAGCCACGAAGTGGACAATGCCCAGTATGACAAACGCACCCACAGACATCTGCGCCAGGATAGTAAAGGCAATCAAAGACCAATCATGCACATTCATGACATCTCCTCCTTAGGCCCAATGATGCGGCCGGTTCCCTGCCCACTCCGTTGGGAATCTTTGTGGGGGGTAATAACCAGAGCCGGGGCGGTAATACGAGCTATCGGCAGCGGCTCAATCGCATCGACATTGCCATACTTGGCCTGCAGCTCACTCAATTCGCCAAATTCCAGCGCCCGCATGGGACACGAGGCGGTGCAGAATGGCTCTTCATTGTTTTCTAGAAGGTCTACACAAAGGTCACATTTGGTCATCAACCCGGCAGACTCATCATATTGCGGGGCACCGTAGGGGCAGGACCACTCACAATAACGGCAGCCAATACACCGATCAGCATCAATCAGCACCACGCCATCCTCATTCCGCTTAAAAATAGCGAGCGAAGGACATACATACATACAAACTGGTTTGATACAGTGCATACAAGCGGCCGAAATAGAGTAGGCAAACATGCCGCTGGGGATCATCAAGTTTCTGTCTTCCGGATCAGGAATCCAGGAGCCACCCCCGTATTGGTGAACACGTCGCCAGTTAATGCCTACGGGGAGCGCGTTTTTTGACTTGCAGGCAATTACGCAAGCTTCACACCCATTGCAGGCGCTGGCATCGAAGTAAAAAGCTAATTGTTTTGCCATGTTATACCTCCCTTAGGGGTAACCGCTGGGGCCACTTAACATCTGGTTCGAGCGTGATGGGGCCGTCATACTTTTCGACCTCCACGTTACAGGTATTCCAACCCTGATGGCCTTGACCAGTGGGGATAGCACCATTGAGGATGTTGGTTGAACCAGCTTTGTCAATGCCGGTCTCTTCGTCAATCTCAGCCCAGGCGCCTTCACCTAGCGTTACCACACCGGGCATCATTCTTTCAGTGACAAAGACGGGCCGAATGACAGTACCATGACGGCTGCGAATCAGCACAATGTCGCCTGATTCTAGGCCACGGGCCTGAGCATCCAGCGGACTCATCATGAATTCTTGCGGAAAACTCTCGCGCAGCCAGGGTACGTTGTCAAAAATGGAGTGAGAGCGACGACGGTAGTGGATAGTAAAAAGCTGGAGCGGATAGTCACCTTTTACCTTGTTTGGCCAGTCGGCGAAGGTGTCCTCATAACCCTCAATGGGCCTTTTGTAAACCGGAATTGGTTCAATCTCATCAAAGCCAGAATTCTTGACAAAATCAACGATGTCCTGACAGTGGATTTCTAACTTACCGCTGGGTGTTCTTAGCGGGTTCTCTTCAGGGTCGTCGCGGAATGCTTTATGGGCAATGTAGGTTAGAGCGTCTCCTTTACGACGCGGTACGACGTAGACGCCTTTTTCCTTGAACTCCTGCAGGGTAATGCGTCCTTGCTGGGGTTCACCCTGCACCCCCATTTCGGCAATGTCAGCGGCCGTAATGGTTAACAGGTTTTCGCGCTCAGAGCCGTCTTCTTTCATGACCCAGGCACCGGTCAGTTGGTTAAACACTTGCTGTTCCAGGGGAACCGGATCGATGAGATCAGGATCAAAACCTAACCTACGGCCGATTTCAGCCGCAATCCAGTTATCATCTCGTGTCTCAAAGATGGGGTCGGTAATTTGCCGTGCCCAGATGAGATGGTTACGGTTGCCGCGTAACAGACCGGCCCGCTCCCATTGCGTAGTTACTGGCAGCACCAAGTCAGAAAACTTGGAGTTGCTGTTGTGGGTAAAGTTCAAGGTCATGACGAATTCCACCTCGCGGTGGGCAGCAATGCCTTTCACCATACCAACCTTTTGATTAAGCGCCGACCCGCCATCGTGCATGATCATTTGTACGTTAATGTCGCGCACGTCTTGATAACCGGCCGTATATTTGCCAGTGAGTATGGCATCCCATAGCTCGTTGTTGTTAACGCGGGTAGGGACCTGTTCGGGCAGGTCTTCCAGGCGGGGCACACCACCGCCACCGCTGCCCACCAGGAAGGGTCCGCCATCGGCGGTTTTTTCCCAGCAACTTACGCCGGTCATACAGCCAGATTTGCCGATATTGCCGGTCATGGCACCCAACGTCATGAATATTTGGGGCCAGGAGTCGGTATTGTGGGTGCGGGCGGCTGCCCAGGCCGTGTGCAAGGCCACGCGGGGGGTGCGGGCGATCTCGCGGGCCAGGCGGCGAATTCTGTTGGCGTTGATACCACAAATTTGGGCAGCCCATTCTGGCGTTTTTGGCTCGCCATCAAGCCGACCCATTACATAGTCTACAAAGTTATCGTCGGGGTTGGCCCCTTCCGGCATATGGTCTCTATCGAAGCCAACGGTGCAGCGATGGAGGAAGTCCCAGTCAATTAGCGGGTTGGTGTCAGGATCATCTTCTTGGATCAAGGTGTAGGCCATGCCCAGCGCCAAAGCGTGGTCGGTCGCTGGCCGCACCGGAATCCAGTCATCGGCCAAAATAATAGCCGAATCGTTGTAGTACGGGTCGATGAAGATGAACTTGGCCCCGGCGCGTTTGGCTTCCAGGTAGAAGTACATGTTGTTGCCCTGGGCGCTCCAGGCCGGGTTGCCGCCCCAGATGACGATTAGGTCAGAGTTTTGCATGTCTAACCGGTCATTGTGGCTGGTCAGAGAGAGGCCATCGCCCAAACCAATCATGGGACCGGTATAGAACCAGGTTCCCCAAGAGGTGGTACCCCAGGAGCGGGTGGCTCCGCCAGTCAGCGACATCATGCGGCTAAGCGTGCTGCCCAATTCCATGATCGATTCGTTACCATGGGTTTCGATAATGCGTTTGATTTCGCTGGCGGCAATATCTAACGCTTCGTCCCAGGTAATGCGAACCCATTCGTCACGGCCACGCAGATCTTTACGGCCGCCGCCCGGTTCCCAATTTTTGCGCTTCATGGGGTATTTAAGCCGGTCTACGCCATAAACGTTGTGTTCCTGGGCACGGCCGCGGGCACAGGCACGGACTTGTAGGGTTTCGGCCGTATCGGGCTGGGTATCGTCGGTTTTTACCCGCTGTACCACGCCGTCTAGCACCTGGGCCTTGAGTACACAGCGCTGTCCGCCGCAGTTATGCCAGCAGGCAGCGGTAATCCACTCACCGGTTGAGGCCGGGGCCAACGAGGCCGCCATTGATTCTTGAAAACCATGGTTAACCAGGCTGACGCCACCGGCTAAGGCGGCCGTGCCTCCCAGGGCTGCACTCCATTTAAGAAAGCTGCGCCGGGTAACGGCCGTTTCGGTGAGGGTTTTGGAGAGAAAATTATCCTCGCTCATATACGCCTCCATAAAAAGTCACACGCCCTTTGCGGCGTGCTAACAAGTAAAACAAATAGTAAGCCATCCTTATTCTCTGATACGCAGCGAATTGACATACGCCACTACATCACCCAACTCTTGGGGCGTTAACTGCTGTGACAGTTCCGGCGGCATGTCCAGCTCATAAACGGCCGAGCGCATTTCATGCGGGTTTTCCAGAGAATCGAAGATGTATTGGAGCTGCAGGCGATCACCCGCACCAAACAGTGAAGGACCAGCAACAATTACTGCCTCTTCGGTTGAGTGGCAGCTTTGGCAATAAATCTGAAAGACTCGTTCGCCGGCGTCGGGATCGCCATCTTCTATCGTCGCAGGATCAAGTCGCCCTAATTCGGTATCGAACGCGCCGCCCGTGTAGGGTAGTGGGGTGGGGTCAACAGGGGTTGTTTCAGAAGCACATCCCAACGGGATGAGCAGGAACAGAAGGAGTGGTAACAAAACAAGTAATCGAACCTTTTTCATACGCAGACCCTCCTTAGAGTCATGCTCTATAGACAGGCAGCCGCCAAGTGGCTGGCTGGTAACTAAACATGTCTATAGGATACTATGTCACAGGAGAGGCCACATCCTTCGGCCGAATACTTCTCTATCACCCAGGTGGGTGATTTTTATATTGTACCTGTACAGCTTCTCTTTAGACCTGCGAGGTCTTGGAGACCTCGCAGGTTTAGCTGGCGGTCGGTTAGAAATCTGGCGCATCGTTCGCCGGTGAGAAGAGGCCACTCTGTACGGCATAGGCAGCTACCTGCGTCCTGTTTTCCAACTGGAGTTTGTCTAAAATATGGCGAATATGGGATTTGACGGTGTTGACAGTAATGAAGAGGGCATCGGCTATTTGGGGATTGGTCGCGCCCTGTGCCACAAGCTGTAGCACCTCAATTTCCCGCTCGGTCAGTTCGCTGGCTGTAGTCGGTTTGTCTTTAGTGTTGTTGGCCATCCCTTTTAGCAAACGACTGGCCATGGCGCGGGTCATGGCTACCTCATCGTTGGCTACACCGACCAAGAGATCGAATAGCTCGCTGGCATCCAAATCTTTGAGTAAATAACCGGCTGCTCCGAGCCGCACAGCCTCATAAAGGTGTTCATCCAACTCCGAAGCAGTTAACATCACCACGGCCACGTCGGGCATCTCTTCACGAATGCGGCGTGTGGTTGTTAGCCCATCACCGTTGGGCATGTTAATGTCCATGAGAATCACGTCTGGGCGAAGCTGGCGGGCCAGGCGAATCGCTTCGGCGCCGGTAGCCGCCTCACCCACTACCTCTACCACGTCGTCATGGGCACGCAGCAGGCCAATGAGTCCCTGACGGAACAGCTTGTGGTCATCGGCTATTACAACTTTAATGGTCATTGGTTTGTTCCTCAACGGCTAGATTCCCATGCGGACGTGCGTGGCGTAGAACAGAAAACGGCCGAGTATTTCGCTAATCATGACAAGCAGGCACGACAGGTAAACTGGGGTGGTCAGGGCCAGGTTGCGCGTGGCGCTGCGGTATACCAGAAAGGCGGTTACAGCAAACCAGCCGGCCCCGGCAAATAGGGTCAGGTAGCGTAGAATGAGCAGCGGTCGGTAAAGCCCCAGTAACAGATCCAGGCTAATCAGTGCTGAGACGTCACCCTGGCGCAGGCTGGCGATGATAAGCAGGTTGATGAGCAACGTGGTCAGGGCGGCCAACCCGGCGGCAGCGGCCAGCCAGATAAAGGTTCGGCTAATGATCTGGCGGCGCGGTGCGACCTGGGCCACATCAGCTATTTCGGACAGTTTTAGCTCCATGACAATCATGACGGAAACGGCCGTTGTGCCCAGCACCAGTACCGATACCAAAAAAGAAACAACCGTTAGCGGCGAGTGCCACATAGGCTGCGCCGGCAGCAGATAAATCATTGCCATGCAATAAACGCTGACCAAGCCAGAGCCAATGCCCAGCCAGGCGAGGCCCGTTTTCAGGCGGCGGTAGCCATGGCCATGGTCATGGCCAAACCAATACAAATAGGAAAGGCCAACCAGTGATAACAAGAAGAGTATGGTGAAGACGACCTCGCGACTCAGCCAGGAGTAGCGAAAATTTAACACGGCCAACAGCGAGAGATACGGCCGGCTCAAATGGAAATGGGAGCCAGCAATAGCCACGACAACCGTCAGTAAAATAGCCAGCAGCGGGATACGCATCATACGCTCAGCCAGAGCCGGGCCATAGCGGCGTTCAGCCACCCAGCGGATCAGCCACAAGCTGAGCAAAGAGCCTGTGGCCACCTGCATTAAAATCGTATAAACCGGTAAGGCCCATTCACGTACTTCCATAGTGTCCTTGCTAAAAAACCAACCTTTGTTTGTGTAAGCTTTCTTGCTGCAAACAAGGCAGCCGGCAAGTAACGGCCGTTCCACCACCCGGCCGTGAGCGAATATCCAAATGCCCGTTGACACTTAATGCCCGTTCGCGCATCGTTTGCAGACCAAAACTGCGCCGCGTGCCATTATTCTGAAAACCAATGCCATCATCTGTAACTTCAATCAGGACATACTCGCACTGCTCACCGGCCGCCTGCTGCACCAGGCATACCTCAACCAGGCTGGCCTGAGCATGTTTGCGCACGTTGGCCAGTGCCTCTTGCAAAATGCAAACCAACTGCACCTCGGCCATTGAAGAGAGGCCCAGCGGCCCTTCAACTGTGTTGATAAACTTTGTCTGAATGCGCGTTTGCACCGTAAACTCATTCAGATATTCATCAATGGCCGACACCAACCCCTTCTCATTGGCCAGAGTAGTCCGCAAACTGAGAATATTTTCGCGCACGTCGGCATGGGCCAACTGCACCGCCTGACGCATTTCGGCCAGCTCGCTCTTGACCGCCTCATGTTTGTCTCGTTTAAGCAGTGTTTCCAGCGTTTGTATTTGCAGGTTCAAATAGCCCAACACCTGGGCCAGTCCGTCGTGCATTTCGCGGGCGATGCGCCCTCGCTCTTCAACGATAGACAGGGATTGTAGCTGGGAAGTCATTAGCCCGTGCTGGATAGCGATGACTACCTGGTCGGCTAATGAGTCCAGCCAGATAAGGTCGGTATCGGAAAAGGGGGTTGGTTCACTACGAGCTAACCACAGAGTGCCAATAGGATTGTCATCCAAATCGAGACGAACCGCAGCCACAGACTTTACCGGACCAACCTGGCCAAAGGCCAGGCCGTCAAAGCGCTCAGGCGGCTCATCAATAAGCGAACGGTAAGGCACATGATGTCGTAGGCTGTTAAGCAGCAGATAGTTATCAATAAGAGTGGTTGAATTGACCATGCTGGTCTCGGTCGCTGTAGCAAAACACCGCAATTCTAGCTGCCGGGCCTCGTCGTCTAGCAAAGCCAGGCCCATGAAGTCTGAGCGGAAGAGAGAACGGCCGTTTTCCACAATGAACAGCAAAATATCATCCACATCGTGCAACTGGGCAATTCGTTGGCTGATACTGGTCAGCGCCTCCGCCCAATGTTCGGCCGTTTGCCGGGCCGCAATCTGCGCCGCAAAGGCCGCCTCCCTGGCTCGATCCCGTTCATCCTGCAATTCCTCGAGCTGCTTGTGCCTTATAGCCTCGAAAATACCCAGCCCGCGTACCACAAACAGCGTTACGGCAAAAGCCGACAACATCCGCCAAAATTGGATGGGCAGGCCGGTCACTGCCAGCACCCGATCATAATCCAGCCAGTTGGTCAGGCCATAGGGCTGCATAACCGCCACTTGCTCACTGGTAAACGCATCGTGGACCACACGATTGTAATTATAATAGGAAGCCGGCCCATGCGGTGCGGCCGGCACCACCAGCCCCACCACAAACGCCTCAAACAAAAAAGCGATGCCTGCCGCCAGCATCAGTCCGGCTACATCATTTAGTCCAGCCAATGCTTGCTCACGCCACTGGCGCAAAAAGCCAATACCGGCCATGATACTGCCCGGCAGATACAGCAGGTAGCGAGACCATATGTCAATCGGAATTTCAATAGGCGATGGCGTAATGAAGGTGGTCGAAGCGTAGGTAATGACAAAAGCAATGGGCGCAATCAACAGACCGGGAATGAGGTGCGTCCAGGCCGGCAGCGGGCTTATTTTTGTTAGCATCCCCCAGCCGAAGATAAGCAGCAGCAGACCACTTGTTGGCTGCAGAATCATGCGTAGCAGCCGCAGTATCTCTTCGAGTTGCTCGGCCGTACCACTGGCCAGGAACATATCGATCCAGCCGGTAGTGCCGTAGGCAAAGCCAAAAGCCGCCAGCCAGGGAAGCTGGCGGCGTAGTGGCAAATCGCTGCCCCGCCGTAGTTGCAGACTGGCAGCTAAACCCAGGCCCCAAAAAGAAAGGCCGTAGAAAAAGTAGATGATCATCATGGTAATAGTGGTGATGATGCTGATCGTGGTAGCCTATTCTGCGTGCAGTTACCATTGTACTATCTGTTTTTTCTCTACTGTCTACCAGTGATAGAGGTGAGGATTCGCGTATGATTTATGTCATGAGATTCCTGCAGAATCTCACCACCCGGACGGCCGGCTAACGCAACAGCAGTTGCTCAAACTCGGCGGCGGCGTTGACCATCTGGCCGCGTGGATTGGTCAGGCTATAAAAGGCCCATTGGTCGTCGTGGGGGAAGTAATCGACAAACCAGCAGAGGGCGGCAAGTTGGGGGTCGGCATTGACGACAGTCAACGCACTGGTCAGCCAGCCGTCGGGGTAGTTTTGGGCGGGGGGTGTGCCGGTGTCGGCGGTGAAGGTGTTGCTGGCGGTGATATAGAGGGAACGGCCGTGGCTATACCGAAAGCTGTTCACAATCGCCCGCCAATCCCGGTAGACGCCAAACCCCGCCTGGGCCCCACCCCACTCCGGCCGAGTTAAGTCGAGACGTGGTTCCAAAGGGCGCTGATCGGCGGTTAGCTCCGGCGCATCCGGTCGGCCGGGGGCCTGCACGGCAAAGCCATCGGGGGCCATCTGGCTGATGCCCAACGCTTCTTTAGCCTCGGCTGCCTCATCCAGATAAGCTACTACACTGTGGAAATAGTTGAGCCAGGGCACATCAATCTCATAAGGGATGGGGCCATCCTGGTCGTCGATCCAGGGGGTGACGGGGCCGACCAGCAGCCGCACCTGCGGGTTGGCCGGTCGCATCGTCTGTACAAGGTTGTCACGCTGGTCAGGGGGCGCACCGTAACCATTGAACAGCCGCGCCACCCATTCCGGCGTGACCGGATTGTCGGGTGATTGGCTGTTGCTGCCCAGCCCGTTGTAGCCACTGCCGATGATGTAGCCATGCACCCCTTGCAGCCGCACGTCTTGCGCCAGCCGTTGGGCATAGCTCAGATAGCTGTCCAGGGCCAAAAAGTCGTCGGGGGGCGGCAGGCTTTGCCCCTGGGCGTAGTCGAGCCGTACCAGGATGTTTAGCCCTTTGGCCTGGGCTGCCTGTACGCGCCGGGCCAGGTCGTCGATGCCCCAATAGTCGGCCTCGGCCAGTTGGGCGTAGGTCAATTCTACCACCCAGCCGCCCCGGTTGTGCCATTCCCGCTCTGGGTGGGGAAAGACGACGCCGAGTTTGGTGGGGAGTGGATTGGGGGCAGAAACGGCCGTTGTCGCCGGGCCAACAGTCACGCTGGTCCAGGGCTGGCAGCCGGTGTGGCAGTTGTGGTAGAAGTGGAGGGTGGCTGCGGCCGTTTGCGGCAGGCGAAAGGTCCATTCCCAGGTGATGACGCCGCTGCTGGCATTTTGTTCGTAGCCTTCAAGACGGCCGTCTACCCCCTCTACCAGCAGCTTGACGTGAGGCCAGGGCACCGTGTCATAAATCAACAGCGACGCCTCCTGCCCAGGTCGCAGCTCTTCGCTGGTAATGCGTACCTGGGGCCAGGCGTTAATCTCCAGCCAGTCGTCCGAAACCAGCAGCACCTGGCCGGGAATCGGTATTAGCCAGTAGCCAATCACTACAACAAGAAAAAGTAGCCCCCAAAACAGAGGCCGGTGCGTTAGACGTGAATCCATAGAGCGTTGAGTGTACCAAAAAAAGAAACTTGCGTGAAGCGTGATACGTGATGGCTTTTCACGCATCACGCTTCACGTTTCACGTCTTACGTTTTGTAACAAAACTGTTACATAGCCCTATAGGTGTTGTTACATTCGTCTGGTATCCTGAAAATAACAACTCTAATAGTTTATGCAAGGAGAAAATCATGAAGAAAATTTTGATGATGGTAATCAGTTTTGTTGGTATATGCATAATCTCCATAACATCTTCTGCACAGGCCAGTAGTACCCAAAGCCAAATAGCAGATCAGCCTTTTGATTATGCCATTACAGAAGATGGACGTGAGATTCCAATTTATCTCTATCAGCAAGAGCCTAAAATGATAGAAGCAGTTTTTGAACTTGGGTTAATATCTGACATAGAAATGAAGGAATATAGTCAATTCGTTAAGAACAATGAAGTGACGCTTAACAGTGAGTGGTGCCCATGGGGTGGAGTACCTGCTCAATTGATCAGTGAGGGTTGGGATCACGATGATGATTATTACAAAGATTACGAACACCCTATTGGTTGGGATCATGACTTCATTTGTATGACTGCTTTTTATTATTTGAAAGTTGGTGGTAACCCGCCCCAAGAATACCATTATGACTATTTTCCTGGTATCGCCAGACATCGTATCAAGATTGGTCTAACTGGCTTTCCATCGTGGTTTGCGTCACAACAAGCATTTATGCGATGGAACCAATAAAATCAGATGAATTAAGAGCTAGTATCATAAGACCAGCCACCTCTATAGCTGAATAGGATCAAAAAAGTATCTTAACTACGCTCTAGCAGTCTGTCGGAAAAGTACCTGTAGCCGCGGTTTCTTACCGCGTTTGCCAGAGACGAGGTAGGGATACCTCGGCTACAAAATGGGGTTCTCCGACAAGCTGCTAGCCGGTTTCTAACCGAGCAGTAGTGGCGCGGTGAGGACACCGACTACAACCAAAGGAACTAAATTGGTCCTATCATTAGCTGACAATAGGAAGAATAAAATGATATATAAACATTGTAAAAGAAGGGTGACTTATTTGTTGTTTAGTACCCTATTGATGTTAAGTGTTAGCTGTATGGTTAAAACAGATGCCGCTCGCCCTTTATCTACGTCCGAGTGGTTGCAGATCACAGATACAGAAGCCATTCTATTTTGGCCGCCACCACTAAACAGTGACTTTTTCCTTGGCCCTGCATTAGTAGGGTCAGGACAATCTGAGTATGTTCGTATCCTCTATGGTCCCCATACAGCTTTGTCAACCGAATCCTTTACCTTTTATGTTGGCCAAGGTGTTGGCCAAGAGGGTAATGTCCCGGTTGATTTCGGACGCAGCCGGTCAGATACCATCTCTCGCCTGGAAACAGTCTTGATTGCCGATCAATTGGTTGAGGTAGAGTTGTTAACTCGCACCGGTTTGCCTGACCAGGGCATTGCCCTTTTTCAGATAGACGATACCCATGTTGTTATTCAGTGGCGGGACGTTGGTGAACGGACGATGTTGACTTTATTGGAGGAAAACATTGTTCATCTATCACCTAATGATTCGACTTTAATCACTGATATTGATAATGCTATCAGTGCTATTCCGGGAAAATAGCCATGGGAACTCATTGACCGGAAACGGCCGTGTTAATCCTGGCCACCCGCAACCTGGATGCTTATGCTTATCTGGCTGTCGCCCTGGAAGCAGGGGCTGCCGGCTTTCTCGTCAAAGTGGAAATGCCCGATACGATTGCGGAAGGTGCCCAATGATTATTGCTTTATCGCTCTTAATTTCTATTAGCATTGCCTTTGTTTTGCTGCGCTTTAACAAGCGGCGCGACCATCCGGGCATCCGGCTCGTGGCCGGGGTGTGCCTTGTTGCCTCCTGGCTGTTGTCACGACCATTGCCACAAATGTTTTTGCCCCTCATCGCTCTCTTCCTACTCACGGCTGGCACTCCCGGCCCCCAACCAACACCCGCTTTACCGCCAGAAGTGGCCCAACAAGTCCGCATTGAGCTGCCGCCCGCGCCGCTGCACGGCCCACCCCCTTATCAGGCCACCTTGAGCGGCAGCGTGACCAACGGCCGTTCCTGCCAATCCCTGACCATCATCCCCGGCGACGGCACCAGCCACCCCCTCCCCTGCCTGGCCGAGACGGGCGGCCGTTTTAGCCTGGACCATACTTACGAAACGGCCGACACTTATTACGCCCACGCTGTTATGACTCTGAACGACGGCCAGACGGTCCGCTCCAACAGCCAGACGGTGGTGGTAGCCCCGGAACCGCCGGCCGATTGGACGGCCGTTTTCATCTGGTGGTCGCTCTGGCTACTGCTGGTGGGGCTGGCGGCCGTGGGCTTTGTCATTTGCTATCGGCGCAGCGACCGCTGGCGGCGCTGGGGACTGTTGGGCATTGGGCTGCTGCTGATAACGGCCGTTCCCCCCTTCTCCTACCTGCCCGACCCGCTCGGTATCGTCTGGGCGCTGCGTGGGGGCTATGTGGAAGACAGCCGCCTGCCCCTGGCCAACCGCTTTGTCCTGCGTGAAAATGGGACCGAACAGCTACGGCCGTTTCTCAACGGTCTCATTGGGCAAATGGGGCTGGACCCGCTTCATCCCACAGAACCAATGACCGGCTACAGTTTCGGCCGTGCCTATGGCCATACCTGGGGCCGGGCCGAGGTGGAGGTGATTTTCCATTATGCTGACGGCTCGCAGCATCGTTACGCGGTGCCGCTCAGTCAGCCCCGTTCGCTGTGGGGCCACTTTTACCGGCGGGATTGGCACTACGACGGGTTGGCCCGGCTGCAAGCCGAACACCGGTCGCTGGGTGATATTCCCCTGGTTACTGAACCGGCGTTGGCTACCCCCGAACGGCTGCATACGATTCAGACCGATTGGACCACGCGCTACGGCCGTTTTAGCTATCACTATGAACCCCGGCTGAGTTGGTCGCCCGACGGTCAGGCCGCTTTCTGGCTGGGGGCCATGACCGACCGCACGGCCGAATTATGGCTGCTGCCGCTGAATGGAGACCCGCAAAAAGTGACCGATGCGGCTACCCACGCATTCTGGTCGCCCGTAGACGACACCCTGTTTTACCTCCACCACGAGCGGCAGGAGCGATTTTGGGGCATACACGAAAGCGTATCCACCACGCTCTACCGGCTGCGACCGGGTGAACAACCCCAGCAGTGGTTAAGCTGGCCTATCTGGTTGCAGCCAACAGTGGGGCCGTCCGGTATCTGGTATATCAGCGAGGGACAGTTGTGGCTGCTGCCTTACGATAGTGACACCCCCCAGGCGATACGGCCGTTGCCGCGCAACCCCAACCGCATCCCAACCTACATTTCACCCGATGAGCAATGGCTGGTGGGCTATTGTGGTACTGGCGAAGGGTCTTATGTTAACCTGTGCCTGCTCACGACCGAGCCATCTGAGTGGCAGCGGCCCTTGCCCCTGACAGATGGCCGGGAGGTGGGGTTTGGTACTGCTCGACCGCTGGGCGATCAACTGGCCTCAGTGGTGGCTGTTTCCTGGCGGCCCGATGGCAACATGCTGGCGCTGGCTCAGCTAGGCAAGACGGGCAGCAGCGCCATGTTGCTCGAACCAACGGAGTTATTGCTCTATGAGTTGCGTGATACAGCGGAACCACTGCCTGAGCCGCGCCGGGTGTCAGTTACCCCGTCACACGATGCTATTGTACTTATCAGTGAACCGGCATGGCCGCACCGGGAGCGGCTTGGTCCCCCGGCTGGTTTGGACATTCTGGGCTGGCTGCCGGCCGGGGAGCGGCTGCTGCTGCAAACCTACCCGTCCGGCGGGCGGCGGCTGATTTTGGTGGATGGGGTGGCGGAAACGGCCGTTGACCTCAGCCAACGTCGTTGGGATGCCCTATTTGCCCTCCACCCCGATGGGGAGACGCTGCTGCTGAGCAACGGCCGGGGCAGCTTCTGGCGCAGCCAGTTGGAATAGAAGCTATTGCGTATTTCGTAGTGCGTAGCCAAGTGGCAAGACGCAATACGTAATACGAAATACGCACTACGCCTTCTCCATGTCTTTTTGACGCCTACCCAACGCTGCTTGACACGGGTTTGCCCGGTTGTTAGGATGATAATATGGACCGAAAAAAGAGCCTGATGACACCTTTTTTGTTCACCCTAATCTTGTTGCTCAGCCTGGGCACTACTGCGTGTGGTGGGGTGGAAACGGCCGTAATCGACCCGCCCCCAGCCACGCCCACCCCGACCATTTTGCCGACCAATACAGTTGCCCCTCCAACAGCGACAGCCACGCCTATACCGACGGCTACGGCCACGCTGCCCCCCACAATGACCCCCACAGCCTCCCCGACACCCCTGCCTGACTGGGGCTGGCATGATTTGGGCCGGACACCCGTTCGCTTCCAACTGCCCAATAACTGGCAGCAGGTCTTTCCGGGCTATGCCAACCCCGATTGGCGGCGCTACCAGTCGGCCGTTACCAACTCCATTATTGGCGTGCGTAACCACACCATTAGCGGGGGTCAAGATGGCCTGACCTGGCTGCGGCAGAACCGGGGGCAGATTCACAGTACCGTCAGCGGCCTCATGGGCGACGCGGTTGGCCAAAACGCCCTGGTGCAGGGACGACCCGCTTTCTGGACGGCGAGCGAAGGCGGCGGCACCTCTATCTTTGACATCTTCATTGATAATGGCGAGATGTTGATCCACTTCTTCTACCAGAGCGCGGTCCTGCCCCGGCAGCCGGAGGAGATGGCGGTTTTCCTTACGTTGATTGAGACAACCCAATTTGCCACGCCGGTAACAGGCGATACCGAGCTGCCCAGCGGCCTGATTGAGGGCCAGCTTTTGACCATTTTTGACGGGCCGCTCTCTTTTGACAGTGAACAACTATACACAATTGAGGGGGTAATTACCGAGGCAGATTTCTCCGGGCTGGTGGTAGAAACCGCTGCCGGGATGCGCTATGAGTTGTGGGGCGTGATACAGGAATATTATCATTTCCGGGGCCTGCCGGTCGCTTATGGTTGGGGCGTTGACCAACCGGGCCTCTTTGACCTGTCCGATTTGGGTGAGAGCCTGACTATTGTGGGTTATACCTCTGGTGAAACACGCCTTTATCCCCTGCTTATTTTGCGCCCGGAAGCGGCCGACGCTGTGCCCATCCGCTACCAGCGCTTTTTTGACCTGAGCCGCTTTGCCCCAGAGCCGGCGCTGTTGGCCTATTACCCGGCCGAAGCTAACCTGATTTTATGGGGCACGTGGGAGGAAATACGGCCGTATCTCCACGACAGCCCCGATTTGGAACTGGCCGATGACGACCTGCTGCTGGCCTTTGGCGATTTGCACACGGCCGATCCGCCGCGCCTCATCCTGACTGAGCTGCATCGCCTGGATGAATTCTGCCGGCCTGTGGCTGTCGGTGAGGAACGGCCGTCTTGCCAGATTTACCACCTGTTCTGGCGGGAGAGTTCACAAACAGATTGATAATTTGTTGACCAAAGACGAAGGACCGAAGGCGAATGTCTGGTGTAACGCTGTCACTTCGACAAGCTGAGTGCAAGTCTTTCTTCCTCTTTGAGAGGCCCCGCCAATAGCACACTCAAACCTGATAGGTTTGGGCTTATATTGTAACCAAACGGCCGTTTCGTTTGTCATACTCGTTACAACCAACCCGTTCGTAAGCCGATTTTCCAAATCGGCCCAGATGGGATAAGGTAAACGTTTATGGAAGAAGACGCCGGCCACTATCAGGCCGCTGCTAACAAAACGGCCGCTTTAGTCGCCGACCTATTTGAGCAATACCATACGCCAATCTTCGCCTACCTCTACCGGCTGGTAGACAACCGGGAACTGGCCCACGACCTGACGCAGGAGACCTTCTTGCGCCTGCTACAGCAGGGCGACCGGCTGCAACAGGTAGACAACCGGCGGGCCTGGACCTACCGCATAGCCAGTAACCTGGCCTTCAACGTCCTTAAAAGGCAGCGCCGCTTCGCCTGGCTCCCCTGGCGGCAAGGGGACAGTCCCGCCTTGACCCAACCCGGCCCGGCCCAAACGGTGGCCGAGCAGGAAGCGGTCGAACAGGCATTGGCCGCCCTATCCCCCAAATACCGCGCCCCGCTGCTCCTCTACAGCCATTACCAACTCAGTGTGCGCGAGATAGCGGCCGTTTTAGACATTAGCGAGAGTAACGTCAAAGTACGCCTTCATCGCGCCCGGCAGCAGTTTCGTGAGGTATATGAATGGGACGCAGATTGACGCAGATGACGCAGATAAAAAAGAAAAAATCTGCGTTAATCTGCGTTCATCTGCGTCCTAATAAAAGGTTTGACAATGAGCGAACACAGTCAAGTTGAACGACAAATAGCCATTTACCGGGAGT
Organism: Anaerolineae bacterium; assembly: GCA_007123775.1. Lineage (GTDB taxonomy): Bacteria > Chloroflexota > Anaerolineae > Promineifilales > Promineifilaceae > SLGK01. Next base: position 22,376 of record SLGK01000265.1, read on the forward strand.
TGAGCGCGGCCGAGCGGCGGGCGGTGGACCGGCACGTGCAGCATTGTGCCGCCTGCGCTCGGACGCAGGCCGTCTATCAGGCGATGGATGGGGCGCTGGTCCGCTTGCCTATGCCCGTGCCGGATGCCGGTTTGCGGTCCGGCTTTTATGCGGTGCTGGCCGAGGCACAGCCGCCGCAGCCGTTCTTGACCCTGGTCATGGGCCGCTTACCCGCTTTGGCCGCCCAGTTGGTGCTGCTGGCCGTTCTGCTGGTGCTGGGTTGGACCATCTGGCAAGGGGTGGATGAATGGATGGCGGCAGAGCCAACGGCCGTTGTCGCCACAGTCACGCCTGATGCGTCCGCTTTGACCGAGCAAATCTATATTAGCTTGCAGGATGTCCGTTACATCAGCGAGGCAACCGTGATCGACATTACCGTCCACACCGACGCTCGTTGGGTTCCCAATGTGCCAACCGCCTCCCCGCCGTTGGGGTTAATGGCCCGCGACATGCACCTGACTGACAGTGAGGGGCGTGAATATCCCGGTCAGGGGGTTTTTGGGGGGGTGGCCACTGTTGACCCCGCCACCGGTAAGGGATTGTTCGATCTAAGCCTCCAGTTTGGCCCCATTGCCCCAGATGCCGGACAGTTGACCCTGGCATTTAACCTGGAATTTACCAATTTACCCGCCGCTGATATGTTGACTATCGCGCTAGACGGCCGTCAACCCGGCGACACCTGGACCGAAGCACAGGCCATTTCTTTTGCCGGCCTGCCGCTGGACATTGACTATACGTTGACTCCCCACACCGGCGGTCCGGCCGATGCCCTGCTGTTGGCCCTGCACGTTGCCCCGCCGCCCTGGCCGGACATCCGCTTAATCTGCCTGACACTGTACGAAGACAGCCAGGCACTTGACCTGATCAACCAATGTGCCGCCAGCGATGGCTCGATCAGCCACCATTATGCCCTCAATGAGGGGCTGCCGGCCGAACTGGTCAGCCTGTTTACCAGCGCCAGCCTTTACCTGGAACCGGCTTGGCACCTGACATGGGCCGTGCCGGAAACGGCCGTTTCTACAGAAACAAGCGTTCCCACACCCACCCCCTTAGCCACCACGCCAACCACAGCCACGCCCCAAATCCAAACCAGCGATGGCATTACCGTGACCCTGCTGGATGTGGTTTATGGTGATGATGAATTGGTAATCGAAGCTGTTCTGGGTCGGCATGATCAGGTGGCAACTGCCCGCCTCTTTGACGACAAAAACCGGCCCTATGCACCTACCCAAACCCCACGTGCCGAACACCAGCCAGAAACCGGGCAAAACCTGCTGACGCTGCGCTTTCCGCCGGTGGCGGCCGATGCCCAACAGTTGACGCTGCAACTAACGCTGGAAATCAGCCGCCAGGCGGACCGAACCTTGATGATGGATTTGAACGGCCGTCAATGGGGCGATGTCTGGCCGCTGGACGAGACAATTCAGCTTGGCACCTGGCCGGTGCGGCTGACGCATGCGCGACTGGCCCCACCCGGCCAGGAAGCGGTCGGCCCGCCCTCCCCATTTGCCCGCCTGGAAATAACAGCCGAACCGATTCTGACATCCGGCGTGTCATTAGGCTGCCTCTTTTTATATTGGGAAGACGGCAGGGGGCATGGCGGCGGTTGCAGCAGCGGCCTTGAGCAAATTGTCGCCTATGTAGATTTACCAGATGGCCTGCCCAGCCAGCCACAGCCCTTGACTATCGAAGGCTCACTCTATCTGGACGGACCGTGGCAGTTTGCCTGGGCGCTGCCGGGGGCAACGGCCGTTTCACCCACAGCCACCACTGATACGGCCGATCTCCTGCCCCAACCCCTAACACCCATCTTTACGGCCCCGACCATCCGGCTTTCACCGCCTGTCTGGATGATGGGTGATCATCAATGGGCCGCCAACAGTGACTGGTTTGGTTTTGGCGTTATAGATGAGGGGCAAGAAGACGACCGCGCCTTCCTGGGCCACATCCATTTTCTCAATCTGCACAGCCAGGAAGTTTGCCCCTTCCCCCACCAGGGCGACATGATGCAGATGGTGGGCTGGGCTGAGGATGATACGGCCGTTATCTACAACGCCCAACAACCCATCGGTGCCGGTTGGCAGGGTATCCCCTGTAGCGATACCTGGCAGCCGGTAGCCGACATCACCGATCTCTACCTGCCGCCCCAATTCTTCAACCCCATCGCAAGCCCCATTTCACCAGATGAGACTTATCGAGCTGAAGCCCTGGTGACTGAGGAGGGTCAGGGCAACATCTGGATCAACCTGAGCCTGATCGAGCAGGCGTCCGGGCTGGCGGTCAACAACTTTACCTACCTGCACGAAGGCAGCCTGCCCAACCGCTTTACCAACGTCTGGTATTTGCGCGAAAATCCGGAAGCCGGTAGATGGCTGGACGACGAGACTTTCCTGGTGAACATGACGCTGGATCATGGGCCGCTGCTGCTGACCACCGGCGGTGAGGTGGTTAACCTGGCCCGCGACCTGTTTGACGTGCCGGAGCGGATAGGCCAGCAAGGGGAATTCTTGCTAACGGCGGAAGCGGTCTATCAGGCTGATACCGGCACCTTTGACTTTCTCTTGTCGGCCAGTTTCAATGTCAATGCTGCCCCGCCTGCTTTGCTGTATCATGGCGACAGCGGTATTGTGGAGCAATTACCGGCCGAGGCCTCCCAGTTTGTTTTTTCAGCAAACGGCCGTTGGCTGGCTATCTATCAGCAACCCACTATGATCACCAGCCAGGTTGGTTATGACCGCTGGCTGCGCCCGGTCAAACCGGCGGGCAACGAGAACTATGTCCTGCTGCCCGGTGAGGCCCACCGCCACCGCCACCTCGACGCCAACTGGGAACGGCTGGCTATCGTGGACAGCGTCACCGGTCGTGTCACCATTCAAACCTTCCCCGACGAAACGCCGTTGGCTGTCTGGACCACCGCTGACTATACCCTGCACAACACGGCGGCTTGGTCGCCAAACGGCCGTTTTCTCCTGCTTAGCGGCGTACACAAAGAAAGCGGGGAAGATGGGTTGTTCCTGATAGAAACTGGCTCTTAGCAGGTGGTGGGTGCAAGGCACTGGCCGGAAGCAATTTGGATAACCAAAACCGCTTGGCTAGTGCCTCGCGCCGCAATATACGATCATCGCTTCTGGTTTAGTTGATACATGATATTGAGAAAACCAATCCAGAATAAAGCAGCCACAGCAAAAAGGGCGAAGCCGCCGCCGGGCGACAATATGCCCGTCACAGCGTCGGCAATTAGATAAGCAACCCAGAGGAAGGTAAAAACAAGTGCAAGCGGCAAAAAGATATTGTGCTGGCGCATAAGCAGTTTCGTCATTTGATAGGTCCTCATTTCATCTTCTACTGTTAAAGGTACGGCTACTTCCTCTAGCTGTTGGGGGGCAGCGGCCCGTTCGGCCAGCTTGGCCAGTTGGGGATCGGCCGTTAAATGGGCTTCAACCAGTTCACGGGTATCCTGGCTGGCCTCACCTGCCAGGTAGATGGGCAATAAGTCTAAAATGATGTCTCGTGTTACTTTCATCTTGTTGTCACTCCTGCATACAGTGGACGGAGGACCGAGGACGGAGGACTGAGGAGCCTATCCGTCTTCCGTCTTTCGTCCTCCATCATCATTGCGCTACACTTTTTCATCCATTTCCTCAGCGGTCGCAGCCGCCAGCCTGAGGCGTACCCGGTGGACCTTGACTTTGGCCGCTGATAGGGAAAGGCCGGTGACGCGGGCAATTTCGGCATAGGGCAGCTCATGCTGCACCCGCAGCACAAAGACGGCGCGGTCCAGTTCGGGCAGTTGTTGTAAAACGGCCACGGCCTGTTCTAACGCCAGCCGCTGCCCCACAATCTTTTCGGGGCTGGGTTGGGGGTCACGATGATTGTCGTGGAGACGGTCGTAACGTGCCTCTTTTTGCTGCTGTTTCAGATAAACGTTGCGGGCAATAGCCAGCAAATACGCCTTGAGCGTTTCCGTTTGCAGTTCGCTGCGGCCGGTCCAGGCCCGAATAAACGTTTCCGAGGTAATATCCTCGGCATCGGCCGCCTGACCCGACAGCCAAAAGGCGAAGCGGTAGACATCGGCAGCATAACGTTGGTATAAATCGTGAAATGTTATCATCAGTTACCCTGCTTATAATATCCGTTCGCCTGCAAAAAGTTACAAAATTGGTCTAAAGACAGCCAAAAAGTGTATTGGTCACGAATTAGCTGAACCACAGAGCGCACGGAGATCACAGAGAACTAGAGAACAATCTCTTATCTGCGAAAATCCGTTAAATCAGTGCAATCCGTGTTCTATTATCGAGGGAGGGTGAATGCTTACAGGGTCAGGCAGTAACCGAAGCCGCGCACGGTCCGCAGCAGGTCGGGGTTGGCCGGGTCGGCTTCGATTTTGCCGCGCAGCCGCTGGACATGGACGTCTACGGTGCGCGAACCTTCACTGTAATCGTAGCCCCAGACCTGGCGCAGCAGCGTCTCCCGCCCCACGACGCGCCCCGGTTGCTGCATAAGGCAGCGCAGCAAGTCGAACTCCTTGGGGGTCAGGTCGAGCGGTTGACCGGATAGTTCGGCCCGGCGTGCTTTCTCCCACAGTTGCAGGGGGCCACAGATAAGCGGCCGTTCCACCCCCACCTGGTCCGAAGATTGCTGCTCAATCAGGCGAAAGATAGCCCTGACCTGGGCCAGCAGCGTGGCCGGTTCAAATGGCTTGGTCATGTAAGCATCGGCCCCCAGTTCCAGTCCCACCCCTTTTTCCCAATCGCTGTCTCTGGCGGTGAGCATGAGGATGGGCAGGTAAAACGGCCGTTCTCGCACCCGTCGGCAAATTTCATAGCCGTCTATATCCGGCAGCATCAAATCCAGGATCAGCAGGTCGGGCTGAGGGGATTGGGCCAGAATTGTCAGCGCTTCCTGGCCGGATGCGGCCGTTTCTATTTCATACCCCGCCTGTTTGAGAATGGCAGAAACGGCCGTGGTGATGCTCAGCTCGTCGTCAACAATTAGAATCTGTTTGGTCACTGTCATCGTTGTCAAAGAAGGTTGGCAGAAACTAATGATTATTGCTATAGTCTGTCTAACCTGGATGGAGGCAATTATATGAGTAGCGTAACAATTACCGAAATTTTAGACGATTTACGGGCTGCTGACGAAGTCACACGTCGGTTTGAACGGCGCTATTGGCTTAGTTCGGCTGATTTTTACACGTTGTACCAGCAAGGGCAGCTTGATGATGGTGAACATGCCGAGGATTTTGCCATGTGGGCCGGCTTCTACCAGATTAAGTTGGATCGGGAAGCTGCTCTCAAGGAGTTGTCGCAAATGCGCCTCAAGCAACTGCGTACTCTACAGCACCAGTGCTTTAACGGCCGTTGTTGAAGGGGAAATAACCTTAACCAACGGCATGATGCTACGAGTCTTTGAAGTTCTAGACTTTAGAAAAGGCCGCATTCAGACATACAGCTATGCTGTTTACCGAGACGATGCCAAAATTCGTTGGTATGATCCCCAGCCTCACCCGGAAAATCCAGCGTTGGCGGTTAACTTTCCCCACCATTATCACGAAGACCCCAACATAAAGCAAAATCGCCAGCCGGCCATAGGCATTGGTTTTGAGTCGCCTAATTTCTCGACTTTAATTGCCGATTGCGTGGCTATCGACACTCAGTAACTTGCGGCTACCCTATTTCTCACTTTGTACTCAACAAATAAGAAACTTCAACGCCGCTCTCAACCCCCTCTGGCGGGCTTTTGATTTCCAACTGGCCCCGGTGCAGGCGCAGGATTTCGGCCGTGATTGCCAGGCCCAGGCCGCTGCCGTCACTGTCTGTATGGGCGCGGTAGAGCCGCTCAGTAACGCGGGGCAGATGCTCTGGCGGAATGCCTGGGCCACTGTCGCGCACGGTAACGCGCACGCCCTCCTCTTCAGGCGTTAACGTGACCTGAATAGTGTCTCCCAAACGGCCGTATTTCACACTATTATCCAGCAGATTCAACATCGCCTGAATCAGCTTATCCCCATCGCCATAGACCAGGGGCAAAGGGGGCGCGGCCTCCAACGCGATGGCGATCCCTTTCTCCTCGGCCAGGAGGATAATCTCGGAGATAGCCGCTTCGACCACCAGCAGCAGGTCCAACGGCCGTTTCTCCATCCCCTCGCTCATTTCCAGCCGGCCCAGTTGCAGCATATCGTGGACCAGCCGGGCCAGCCGCTTCATCTCCTGCTGAGCGATGGCCAGCGAGCTGTGGCGGGTGGCCGGATCGGTTTCAGGCTGGTTGACGATGTCCAGGTGGGCAATAACGGCCGTTAACGGCGTCCGCAGCTCATGAGACAAGGTGCCCAGGAAGCGTTGGGAGGCTCGCTGCTGCTGGTAGGGCCGGCTCAAATCATTCAGCAAAACCAGCGTAGCCTGGGGCAGCGGGCACAGCCACCAGCCAAGCTGCCGGTCAGGTGGCAGGGTCAGCAGCCGGTGGTGAGGTTGGTCAGCCGCGCTTAAATCCTGACGCAGTTCAGCCCGCCAGCCGGCTGCCTCCGGGCTTTTGAGCCAGGGCAGCAGGCGGCGGGCGTAAGCATTGGCATAGCCCACTTGCCCCTGCTTATCCAGGAGCAGCAGACCCAGCGGGGCCAGATCAAACAATTCGGCGAGTTCCGCCGAAGCCAGGCTATCCGGTAGCAGATGTCGGCGTTTGCGGTAGCGGTCAAGGAAAACGGCCGTTGCACCAACGCCCAGTAACAGCAGCAGCAGCACAAAAAGAGCAGTCTGCAAAGAGTAGACAACCATAGGCTACTATACCACATACCGGACAGAATTATCTATCGTCGTTGCAAAACCATGGGCAGACCGTTGCTAATCTGTAGCAAGGATTCAATTACAAATTCTGCCTCGTAGTCGGGCAGCAGTTGGGGATCAAAGCGCTGCGCCAAAATCGCCAGCATGATGTGCGTTTCCAGCAAAGAGAAGTGATTACCCAAACAGATCCGCTGCCCCGAGGCAAACGGGTGATACGCCTGTGGATGCCGTGCCTTTTCCGCTGCGGGCGCGTGCCGGTCAGGCTCAAACCGCAGCGGCTCATCCCAAAAATCAGGATGGCGGTGGGTGAAATAGGGCAGCAACAGAATGGTAGACCCCTTTTCAATAAGATAGCCGTCAATCTCATCGTCAGCTACCACATCTTTGGCATACATGGGGGCCGGTGGATAAAGGCGCAGCGTTTCTTTGATAATGCGTAAGGTGTAGGGCAGTCGCTTGAGCGTTTCCAGCGTGGGTATCCCATCACCCAACTCGCGGTCCAGTTCTTCATGCAGTCGGGCCTTCACACCCGGATTTTGGGCCAGGGCATACCAGGCATGGCTCATGGCGCGGGCTGACGTTTCGTATCCGGCAAAAAAGTTGGTCAACGCCTCATCCCGCAGCAGGTCACGCGACATGCGCTCACCCGTCTCTGCATCTTCGGCCGTGATCAGCTTCGACAGCAAATCGTTGGGGTAGTCTGCCTCATCCAGCGCCAGCCGGGCATCCAACACACCGTTGATATAGTTGTGGACGGTTTCACGCGCTTCCCAATAGGCCAGATTGCGCTTGGTTGGTACCCAATCGGGCAGTTGGAAGGGATTAGACGCACTGCTGCCGGCATAAGTGATCATCGTTTCCACACATTCCTTGACTGCCAGAATGTCCTCATCAGATTCGGTACTAAAAATCGCTTTCAGCACAATAGAGGCCGTGATAAGAGCCATCTCGTCAAACATCTCCACCTCGGCCTGCTGGTCTGCCAGCTTTTGCCAGCGGTCAACCATGAGTAGGGTGTCACGCAGAAAGATGTCGGCAAATTCCTGCACACCACGCGGCGTATAAAAGGGAGCCATGAGACGGCGCTGTCGTTGCCACAGTTCGCCGGTACTGGTGACGAGGCCGTCGCCAATAACGTACTTGCGGACCGGCTCATAGCTCTCTAGCTTTTCGTAATTGGCGGCGTTGGTCAGCGTAACGTGACGCACGTGGTCGGGATGAATGACGGCGGTCATTTTTTGCGGACCGACCTGTATTTCAAACAGATCGCCGTATTCGTGCCAGCAGTCGGCCAGGAATTTTAGCATTCCAACCTGGCTCAGTGTCCGTATGTTTTTGAGGCCGAAGAAGTTCTTGGGGCCGGGTAGTGGTTTGGTGGCAACGTCGGTAAGCATCGTGTAATCTCCTCGAAGATGCAACGCACTTAAGAAGCGCGTCGCACCTGCATAATGCGGTTGACTAATTGGTCGAACAGGCTGTAAACCACCGGCACGACGATCAGCGTCAGCGCCGTGCTGACCAGCAGGCCACCCATAACGGCGCGGGCCAGTTCCGAAGCGATAATCGCCCCAGCCTCGCCACTGACCGCCAGCGGGGTCAGGGCCAGAATGGCGGTGAGGGCGGTCATCCAGATGGGGCGCAAACGGGTGCGGCCCGCTTCTACCAGGGCATCGTAGGTCGCCATCCCCTGTTCGCGCAACTGCTGCACCAGTTTGATAAGCACAATGCCGTTCGTTACCACCAGACCTACCAGCATCATGAGGCCGATCATGGCCGCAATGCCCAGCACGCTGTCGGTAATGAAGAGGGCGGTAACGGCCCCAACCAGGGCAAAGGGCAGGCTAAACAGGATGGTAAAGGGGTGGATAAAGCTGCCGAAGGAGAGGGCCATAAAGAGGTAGGCGATCAGGATGGCGTAGCTGATGGCCGTCAACATGCTGCGGAAGCCTTCTGTCTGCTGCTGGGAGTCGAAGCCTTCGCTGATAACAACGCCCGGCGGTAGGCTGTCCAGATCGGCAATGGCCTGTTTGGCCGCTTCGGTGACGCCCAGGGTATTGTCTGTTTCTAGCTCGCCACTGAAGCTGATGGCGGAACGGCCGTCTACGCGAATAATGGCCGTGTCGCCGTTACCCAGCGCCATATCATCCACGTTACTGGCAATATTGGCCAGGTCGGGCGTACCGTCGCCGTCTATATCGACCGCAGCCAGCGCCGCTTTGACGTCGGGCACAACCGGCAGCAACTCATCCAATGAGTCGCCGGTCAGAATCAGGCTAAAGCCGCTAAAGCCGGTCTGGGAAGCGGCCGAAACGGTGGCGTTATCAGTACCGAATAAAGATTCGGCCGTCTGCCGCACCTGACCGGTCACCTCAGTCAGCGTGGCCTGATCCCGCACCGTGATGGTCAGATTAGCCCGATTCTGCTGAATACCCCCGCCGCCAAATAGGGCGGCAAAGCCCCCGCCGCTGCCAATTTCCGTTTGTACGGTATCAATACCGTCAAACTGACTCAAGGCTGCTTCGAGTTCACGAACGGCCGTATCTGTTGCCAACATCGGCGTGCCACCCGGCAAGTTTAGAGTGACGTTGACCGTTGGCTCGCCAATGGCCGGGATAAAGCTCTGCGGCAGCCGCGTTAGCAAAAAGAGGCTGGCGACAAAGACCAGCGCGGCAATGGCCATGGTGGCGGCTCGATTACGCAGCGCCCAGACCAGGGACGGTGTGTACCATTTTTGCATCGTTGTCTCGCGAGCTTCGGGGATATTTTCCTGATCGATGAGCAGGTAGGTCAGCGTCGGTACAACGGTGATGGCGGTCAAAAAGCTGGCGGCCAGGGCGTAGGCCACTGTCAGGCCAAAGGGCATAAAAAAGGAGCCAACGATACCGCCAATCAATCCCAGCGGTAGAAAGACGGCCATGGTCGTGGCGGTGGCCGTGAAAATAGCCACGGCTACTTCCCGAGTACCTTTGACGGCGGCTATTTTGGGGTCTTCGCCTTCCTGAATGTAGCGGTAGGAGTTTTCCAGGATGACAATCGAGTCATCGACCACCCGGCCGATGGCGACGGTCAGACCACTGAGGGTCATGATGTTCAGCGTGATGTCGGTGGGGAAGAGGCGGGAGATAAACAGCAAGACGGCGTTGTCATAGGTGTCTACTAGCGTTTGCAGCCAGGCGCCCAGGGTTTGCGGCACCAGCCACATCATCAAAAAGGCGGAGAAGATAGAAAGGGGGATGGAAACGGCCGTTACCATCGTTGCCCGCCAGCTAAAGCGATACTTGCCGCCCACCTGCCCACTCAAAAAGAGCAAAATGATCAGCGTGGCAAAAACGGCTCCCAACGCCCCCTCGCGGGAAACACCAGCGATCGATTCTTCAATAAAGGAAGCCTGCTCAAAGACCAGATTGGTGGCAATGCCGGGGTAATCGGCCCGGAAAGCGGCCAATTCATCAAAAATGCGATGGGCCACAAGCACCGTATTGGCCTCACCATCTTTGAATAAAGCTACAATCACGCTGGGCGCACCGTTGGCCCGCGTTACTGAGGCAGTCGGGACAAAAACGGCCACGTCGCCGGCCGCCACCTGGCGCAAGCGTTCGGCCAGTTCAGCCGCAAACGCTTCGGGATAGGTGTCTAGCAAGAAGGTCAGCGTCTCCGGGGCCAACATTTCCAGGACAATGGGGCTGAGAGCTTCGACGAAGCCCTCTTCATTTTCGGCCAGATATTGCATGACCTCCGGTGAAAAGGAGGAGATGCTGGCGACCGGCTCCTCGGATGATTCAGGCAGGACGTTGATAAAGGCAGCCGCGGAGGGGGCGAAGCGGTTGTTGAGAATATCGGCGGCCGTTTGCCAGGGGGATGGGGAGCCGTCGGGCTGGGGCTGGGTCCAGATTTCGCCCAATGGGGGGGCATCGGCGGCGGCCGCTTCTCGTTCGGCCGCTTCTTGCAGGGCCAACTGGCCGGCGCCGCCATAGTCGGCGGCCAGATCGTCGAGGTCGGCGCGGAGGTCGGGGTCCAGGTCGTCTAGGAAATCCATAGGCAGCAGGGCGATTACCTCTGGCTGCAAGAAGCGCAGGTTGTCCGGCGTCAGCATGGCCAATACCTGCCGCCCCTGCGGGCCAAAGTCACCCAGGGCGCGGGCAAAGTCGGGCGGGATGTCTTGGGCAAATTCTAGCTCGATGTCGAAGTTGGCGGCTATGTCGATGAGCATATCGGGCAGGCGGGCGGGATCGGCCGTTTCTTCTGCTACTTCTATATCCCCGTTGGTGTCGGCAACGGCCGTTGCCTCAAACCGTATCGCCGCAATCTGTACATTGGTTAGGGTCTGCTGCAAGCCGTCATCTAAAGTCGCCACATAATCGGCCGGCAGCGCGGCCAGCAGGTCGGGGCTAAAGGCAAGCAGCACCTCTGGCGTCAGGTCATCCAGCAGCGCGGGCGCGGCAGCGATGATCTGATCGAGGGCCTGGGAGAGTAAAACGGCCGTATTGGTGATGGGGAATCCAGCCTCAGTCGTCAGCGCGATCCAGGAATCGGGCAACGGCACGGGGTCAGGGCCGCTGCCCGCCGCCGCCAGTTGAATCGCCTCCAGTTCCAGCAGCAGGGTTGGGGTCAGCGTCTCGCCCACGACGGGCAGGGCCAGAGCCACCGCGTCAGGGTCGATAGCCCGCCACATGACCGGGCTTAGGTCGGCCAACTGTTCCGGGGCAAAGTTCAAAATCGCGCCCATAAACTGGGGGGCGATGTCGCTGGTATCGGTAATGGTTTGTCCCATCTGGGCCGCGCCCGCGACCCAGCTTTCGGGCAGCGGGACCGATTCAAACTGAGGCAGGGGATCGGACTCAGCGGTCTCAGTTAGTTCCGGCTGTAGCGCGGTGGTGGGCGTTGGCTCCGGCGTTGGCTCCAGGGTCGGTTCGGCCGTTGGCGTTGGCTCTACTGTGGGCGTGGGAGATGGATCGGGTGTGATCGGGGCTGCTTCGGCCAGGGCCATAGACGCTTCGTCGGGCAGCTCCTGGCCGCCGCTGATTGAGACGTTACTTACCTGCTCCAATCCTTCCAGCCGCGGCTGTAGTTCGGCCTCAACTAACGCTTTCAGGTCGGCCAGGTTCATTTCGTCAGAAGAGACGCTGGCGACCACCACCGGCAAGTCGCTCAGGCTAAAGTTGAAAACTTGCACGTTGGCTTCGTCGGGCAGCGGGAGGGTGGTAGCGGCTGTTTCTAATTCAGCAAAGACGGCCTCCTGGTTCATGCCAAAATCATTGCGGACGATGATGAAGGCGAAACCGGGATTGGTGGTTGATTCTACATTGACGACGCCGGATACATCTGCTAACCGTTCTTCCAGAGGAATAGTAATTTCCTCTAAGAACTGCTCCGCGCTTTCGCCATCGGGCCACTGGACCACGATTACCGTTTGCGGAAACTCAACGCGGGGCAGCAGCTCCTGATTCAACTGGGTCATGGCCCAAATACCAGAGGCCAGCACAACCAGGGTGATACCGATGGTAATCCAGCGCAAGCGCAGGGAAAGACGGGTAATCAAATCAAAGAATGAGGTCATCATGGGTAAAAGCTCTCCGTAAAATAACTAATCCGGCCCGCAGCGTGTCTAGTTCGGCAGCCGAAAGAGGGTCTAAAATCTGGGCAACTTTTCTGACAATATAGCCGCTCATCTCGTCCAGGACAGCTTCACCGGCCGGTGTGATTTCAATAAGCAGCACGCGCCGATCATGGCTGGCGCGGGTGCGCGTCACCCACCCTTCCTGGGCCATTTTGCTAATGGTATTAGACATAGTGGGCAGGCTGACCGCCTGTAGCTCGGCCAGTTGGCTGAGGTTGCGCGGCTGTTGGGTCAGCAGAAACAAAACCCCTAAATGGGCCGGGATGAGCGAAGGTTCGGTTTGCCGCAGTTCGGCGGCGACGATACGCATCACCAGCGGCACAATTTCGACGACCTGTGCGGCCGTTTGGCTGTTGTTGTTTGTTTCGTTCATGTGTGTAAATTGACCGACAGGTCTCAAGCAATCTGTGATTGCCTACCTGCCAGGCGTGGTAAACCAATAATTTAGCTGGCCTAATAGTTAGGCTGGCTAATTGTATGAGAGCAAGAAGTAGGGTCAACGGGTCGTGAGAAAATTTTCACAAACACTCATATTCATCAGAGAAACGCGGCCCATTGCACAAAGCTGCTGGACGGCAAAGATGGACCATAGGCTACAACTGGCGTAAGATCAAGCTGTGAGTTACGGCCTGACCCACCTATGGGTACAGTCAGCGGGGCACTTAATCTTGTGATCTGCTATAATGGTTCATTATTATGACCCATGACGCTATCATTGTAGGGAGTGGACCAAACGGTCTGGCGGCAGCCATTACGCTGGCTCGAGCTGGCCAGCGGACCCTGCTGCTAGAAGCTAAGGAGACAGTTGGCGGCGGCATGAGGACGGCCGAGTTAACGCTGCCCGGCTTCCGCCACGACATCTGTTCCGCCATTCATCCACTGGGCGTGGGGTCTCCCTTCTTCAAGGACCTGCCGTTAACCGACTATGGCCTGGAATGGATTCAGCCCGAACTTCCCCTGGCCCATCCGCTGGATGATGGTACGGCCGTTGTCATGTACCATTCACTGGCAAAAACGGCCGACGCATTAGGCAGGGATGGTCCGGCCTATCGCCGCCTGATGGCGCCACTTGTGGCTAATTGGGACAAACTGGCCCGTGAATTTTTAGGGCCGCTGCGTCTGCCCCGCCACCCGCTGGTAATGGCCCGCTTTGGCCTGCGGGCGCTATGGCCAGCCACGCTGCTGGCCCGTGCCCTGTTTCGACAGGAACCGGCTCGTGCTCTCCTCGGCGGCCTCGCTGCCCACAGCGTCATGCCGCTGGATGGCCCCCTGACGGCCGCCTTTGGCTTGATGCTAGGCACATTGGGCCACGTCGTGGGCTGGCCGCTGCCTCGTGGCGGCAGCCAATCAATTGCCAACGCTCTGGCCGCTTACTATACCGACCTCGGTGGTGAGATAGAGACCGGCCATGAGGTAAAATCGCTGCGCGACTTACCGCCTGCCCGCGCCATCCTGATGGATGTCACCCCCCGTCAACTGCTGGCTATTGCCGGGGACGATTTGCCATTTCGCTACAGGCGTCAACTAGAAAAATATCGCTATGGCGCGGGCGTTTTCAAGGTAGATTGGGCACTCAGCGAGCCAATTCCCTGGCGAGCCGAAGCCTGTCGCCGCGCCGGCACGGTCCATCTGGGGCCTACGCTGGCCGACATGGCTTTGAGTGAGCGGTTAATGTGGCAGGGGCAGGTAGCGGAACGGCCGTATATTATTCTTACCCAGCAAAGTCTGTTTGACAGCACGCGTGCCCCGGCGGGGCAGCACACGGGCTGGGCTTATTGCCACGTCCCCCACGGCGATACGCGAGATATGACCGACGTCATCGAAGCCCAAGTCGAGCAGTTTGCCCCCGGCTTCCGCGACACAATTCTAGCCCGCCACACAATGAATACCCAGGATTTTCAGCGGTACAATCCCAACTACATCGGCGGCGACATCAACGGCGGGGTACAGAACTGGCGGCAGCTTTTCACCCGGCCCGTCGTTCGGCTTAATCCCTATACGACGCCATTACCCAACCTGTATATCTGTTCCTCGGCCACGCCGCCCGGCGGTGGTGTTCACGGCATGTGTGGTTATCACGCTGCACGCACAGCACTGCAACAGCTAGGCCGCCCCTCTTTTGCCACCTCTCAGTAAAGCAGTTCTGTAAGGCAGTTTCGTGGTCAACCGGAACTAAACAGGCTGCCAGTTCGTCTATAGAGTATGGCGACTTGAAAAAGTCGGCGACTACAAAAAGACCACAAAAGTCTGTGAGACTTTTGTAGTCTGGTAACTAACTGCAATGATGGGTAAGGAGGCAACCATGAAACAATTTACCCTGTTAACACTCATCCTCTTCCTGCTGGCAGCCTGTGCGCCGGTAGAAACGCCCGCAACGGCTCCGGGAGACGAGCCGGAATTGATCCAGGCCGATTTGCCCCGCCTGGCTGAACCCGATGTAGACCAGGCGCAGCTTGACCAACTGGTGCAGGCCAACAACCGGTTCGCTTTTGAACTATACCAGGCCATCCGCCAGGAAAGCGACGACAACCTGATCTACTCGCCCTACAGCATTTCGTTGGCCTTTTCGATGGTCTACGCCGGCGCCCGCGGCCAGACGGAAGCCGAAATGGCTCAGGTGCTGCACTTTCTGCCCCAGGCTGAGCATCATCTGGCCTTTAACGCCCTGGACCAATACCTGGCGTCGCTGGCCGAGGCTGAAAATGGGGATGAGGATGATGAGGAAAACGGCCGTTTCCAACTCAACATTGCCAACGCCGTCTGGGGGCAGGTGGGGCTGCCTTTTGAGGAAGCCTATCTGGCCACGCTGGCCCAGCAGTATGGGGCCGGCCTGCGTGCCAGCGATTTCGTCGAGCAGCCGGAAGAAGCCCGCCGGGAAATCAACGACTGGATAGCCGAACAAACTGAAGACCGCATTCAAGACATCCTGGCGCCGGGCGCGATTGACCCCATGACCCGCCTGGTCCTGGCCAACGCCATCTACTTTAACGCCGGCTGGCGCTTTCCTTTTGACGCTAACGCTACGCAGGATGGTCCCTTTACGCTGCTGGACGGCAGCCAGGTGGATGTGCCCCTGATGCGGCGCGGTGCAAGTCGTTTACTGTACAGCGAAGGGCCGAACTACCAGGCTGTGGTTTTGCCCTATGGCACGCAACAAGGCGTCGAAATGCTGGTTATCCTACCGGAACCGGGGCAATTTGAAGCGGTGGAAGCAGCCCTGGATGCCGACTATCTTCAGCAGGTACGCCGTGAGGCCAGGATGTGGGAAGTGGCGCTGACCATGCCTCGCTTTGAATTTGACACCGACCTTGACTTGAAAGACCTCTTGACGGGCCTGGGTATGCAGAATCCGTTCACCGAGGCGGCCGACTTTAGCCAGATTGTAGCCACTGAAGACCTGTATATCTCCGACGCGCTGCACAAGGGCACGATCACCGTGGACGAGGAAGGCACGGAAGCGGCCGCGGCGACGGTCATTGTGATGGAAGTTACGGCTATGTTTGAATCTGCGGAAATGATAATGGATCGGCCGTTTATCTTTGCCATCATGGACCAGCAAAAGGGTACGATTCTATTCTTGGGCCGAGTGGTTAATCCAGCTTGAAGCCGCTTGTTCTGAAGTTTACCTGATCAATCTCCGATTCGTTATAGACTGGAGCAATCTCCAAGACTGCTCCAGTCTGCACCAGGTCAGGGTATTACGGCCGTACTGATGACGGCTGGTTGTCCATCAGTACCCGGTAGCAAAACCAGGTCGCGGTAATGGCCGGGCAGGCTGCGCCACAGCAACGTGTAGCCCCAACCATGCCAGCGCCAGACGGAGATGGTACGCTGCTGGCCGTCAGCCGTTTCTTCAATGACGACCAGGTTGTTCACCCCATCGCCAGTCACGTCGCCCAGCTCTAGTTCATGAATGGGAAAGGCGACCGGCGAACCGCCCCACAGCAGCGTATACCGGCCGCCGCGATGGGCGATAATAAAGGGATGGCTGCGCGGTACGCCGCCCTCATCTTCTTTCCACAAGGCCAGGATGGCTTCCAAACGGCCGTCGTCAGTTGTATCACCGAGGGCCAGGTCAACCACCCGCCACGCCGGCAGCCCGCGCCACGCCTCCCTGCCCTCGCTGTAGATGACGATTTGCTCTCCTTCGCGGCGCACCAGCTCTTGACGGCCGTCACCGGTCATGTCGATTGTGCCCGACCAGAACAGGCCGGTCTGCGGCTCCTGAGGCACCGGGGTTGATGCGCAGACAATACCCTCAGCCAAATGACTACACGCAAAACCTGCCCGTTCCGGGGCCGGCTGGATGCGGGCCAGAAGTGGTTCGGCCGTATCCAACGCAATTAGCTCCATTAGTCGCGGTCGCGGGCCGGCCCAAACGGGCAACGCCTGGACACTCAGCAATCCTTCGCCGTCAAATACGGCCCGCAGCGCCAACCCCTGACCGGTATCGCCCTGCCCCTGATCAAAGACAAAATTGCCCAGGCTGTAAGCGACAAAACGGCCGTTATGCACGGCCGTTTCCTGTACCACGTGGGGATGATGGCCGATGATCAAATCAGCCCCGGCGTCAAACAAAGCCCGCGCCAGCCGTCGTTGAGCGGGATCAACCTGAAGCTGATACTCGTAGCCCCAATGGATGGAGACAATCACGGCGTCGGCCTGGGCGCGGGCGGTGGTGACGGCAGCCACGGCCGTTGCCGTATCCCAGTCAGCCCGCGTCCAACCAGGGGGCCAGATGGCATCTTGCGCTACGGGGTTGGGGATGGCGTTGAAGGCGATTAGGGCCAGGCGGACTTCATTTATTGTGTGGATTGTGGGTTGAACGACCGTTTCCTGATCCGGTCCCGCGCCAATGACGGCCAGCCCGGCGGCTGTCAGGTGGGCGGCGGTCTGTTCTAATCCGGCCGGCCCTAGATCCAGGCTGTGGTTATTGGCCAGCCCCATCACGTCGAAACCGGCCGTGCGTAGTTGGGCAGCGGCCGTAGGCGGCATCCGTAAATCGTAGCCGGGCGGCGGCAGACTGCTCTCCAGGTCGGCGATAACCCCTTCAAAATTGCCCAGAACGAGATCGGCCGTTTGCAGCCAGCCGGTCACATCAGCAAAGGGGTCTGGCTCGGCCAGGACGCCCCGGCCCAGCATCACATCGCCCACGGCCAGCAGGGTCGCCCCTGCGCCGGGCGCAGGTGGCGTATCCTCGCGCAGGTAGAGCCAGGGATAGCCGCTCAGATCCGGCGGCGCGTTCACTGGTTCTACCTCCGTATCTGCCCGACTCATGATCAGGCCGAGCAGGAGAAGGCTTAAGAATAAGAGGAGAAACGGCCGTATCGTGTGCATCACTATGCTGAAAAATAATCAATTGTTGAATTGCGGAACTGCTGAATTGTTAATGATCGTCGCCAGCAATGTCATTAACAATTCAACAATTCACAAGTTCACCCATTAACTATTCTTCCCAGGGCGGTGGTTGATTGGCCCAGACGATATTGCTGACCTGCCACCAGCCGTCTTGGAGCGTCAAAGTATAGGTGACGTCCAGGGTATACGGACCGCGCTCGGCCAGCGGCGTGCGGTAATCGCCCGGATATTCCCCTTCGGCATACTCGTAAAGCACGTCCTGCCACGTCTCGCGTACCGTTACCACGGCCCTGTCAGCGGCCTGGAAGTCAAAGGAGCGGTAGTTGACATTCACCAGTTGACGGCCTTCGTAGCGGCGCTGGGCTTCCAGAGCTTCAACGGCCGGCCGAATCTGCTGGCGGACGGCGTCGGTGGCCGTCACGCTGTCGGCCGACAGATACCAGTAGGCGTTGTTGAGGGAGCGCTGGAAGTTGAAAACCCCCTGCTGCAATGGTGTATAGGCGGTAGCTTCGCTGACAAAGCTGGCCGTCCATGCCGGCAGCGGCGGCGCGTCGCCATTGTCTAGCATCTCCCGCCACTTCTCGTCGGTTAAACGGTCATTGGCCGGCCAGGGGAATTCATAGTAGGAAAAGACGCCCCCTTTCGCCAATTGCAAACTGACCGTGCCATCTTCGGCCACAACCGGCACCACCACGTAAATCTCGTTGATCCGGCCCACGCCCACTTCCAGGACAATTGGACCATCCGGGAGACCGGTACGGCCGGGATCGGGGGCGGTAGCCACGTCGGCAATGACGGCCGCTTGCGGTTCTTCGTCCAAAACGGGCATGGCAAAGGGATCGTCCGCGTCGCTGTCGGCGGCGGCCATTGTCAAATGCTCCAGTTCGCCACCGTAATAGCTCAGCCGCTCATTCTCTCCTGATGTCAGCGGTTCGCCCCGCAACTGCTTTTCAGATATGGTTTGCAAAAAGAGAACCAGCTCTTCTAGCCGCAGCAGGCTATCTTCGTCCCGCTCCGATAGGAGTCCCCGGTCGCCCAGCCCTTCCCGCGTCATTGTAGTCAGGGCAGCCAGGCGGGCGTAAAAGTGGGGCACCGGTTCGACGTAGTTGATAGGCGGTATTGGGTCTGGCGGCATGGGGCCGCCGCCCATTTCGGCGTAAACCTGCTTGGCGTAGAGAATGGTGTCATGCTTCAGTTCGGCCCAACTGCCGAGGGCGGTGTTGATCTGCTTGTCCAGCCAGGCGGTGGACTGCATGAAGGCGGGATAGCTGCTGTCAGGCGGCTCTAGCAGCGGTCGGAAGCTGTAGAGCCAGGCGTTGTACAGCGTTTCCGTCCATTCGTCAGTGGTCAGGCTGCCAGTCCAGGCCCGCATTTTGGCCATCTGCTCCGGATAATTCTGGTAGGCCGTTTCGCTCAACTCGTCCAGGATGTCATAGGCGCGGTCGGAGCCGAGGGCGGCCATCACGTCCAGGCCACTGGGCAGCATCCGCGGCTCTTGGGCTGTGCCTACGTTGCGATAGATTAGCTGGCGAAAGATGTAGGCGTCGGGTACAAAGCGCTGGCCCATGAAGCGCAGCCCTTTGGTCGTTTCTTCCACGTCGTCCGTTTCGGATATAACCAGGCCCAGGATGCGGGGCGGCGGCAGTTCGTCAGCTTGGTCAATGAAGGTATCCAGCAGGGCGTCGTCGGCCACGGCCGTTAACGGCGCGCCGACCCCATACACCTCATCCACTACCTGGGCGTATTGCAGGACAGTCAGGTCATCGCTGCGGCCGACGAAAAAGACGGTGGGGTTGTACAGGTCGGCCCAGGCCAGCAGCGCCGGCTGGCCGTTGACCTCAGCCTGGCGCAGGGCGTAGACCAGCAGCAACGCCGAGCGGGTTTCGGCCCGGCCCACGTCAGGATCGTCGGTACGCAGGCGGAAGGTCATACGGCCGTACCACATCATGCTCTTGAAGTAGGCGGTCAGATCGTCGCTCATGGTGTAGTGGCCGCGCGGGATGTATTGGGTGTAATCTTCGCCAAATTCGAGGCCGGGGAAGAGAGGGGAAGGATTGATTCCGGCGGCGTCTTCAACCAGGGCCAGTTCGGCCGTAGCCAGGTCGGCGGCGTAATCGGGTATGGGGAAATCATCATCCAGCAGACGGCCAGCCACAGACACAAAGGCCACCGTGCGCCGGGCGGCATCTTCCCAGCCCGTGCCCCGCAGCGCCTGGTACTGGCTGTCCGTCTGGACCAGCATGGCCGCGTTCAGGTCACGCAGCAGAGGGATGAAATATTCCCGCTCGGCCGTGCGCAGCGTCTTGTTGAAGAGCAGGTGGTAGACGTGCAAGACCGAGTCGCTGGTGACGAAGAGCGGGGCGTTGGCGTAACGCGCCTGTTCGTAGACGGTGAAGAACTCCTTCTCCGTGCCGGGCGCGACCACCAGCCCGTCCTGCCCTAGCCGCTGCCGCTGTTCGGGGGAGAGCAGGTAGCTGATGCGAACATTGCTCAGGTCAGGGGCGATGGGTTCGTGGGTCAGACCGGGGCCAATTTGCACGGCCGTTTCCCGAAAGGTGGCAAAACGAAGTTCGACCTCCGGCAGTTCAGCGACCGGGGGCATGGGGGTTACGGGTTGAATTTCGGTCGTGGCTGTGGGCATAACGGCCGTAGCGGGTTCGGTGGGTTCGCTAACGGCCGTTGTGGGTGATGGCGCCGACGGTGGGGTCGGCGAGGGCGTCGGCGACGGGGTCGCGAGCGTTTGCCGGCAGGCGGTTAGCAAAAGGAAGGAAGCGACAATGACGTAGGCAAACCAGAGCGGTCTGCGAAAGCGATTTTTCATGGGACACCTCCACTGTGTGTAACTAGACCTGACAGTTCTGCGAGACCTGTCAGGTCTATGATGAAGCGATATGACTTGTTACGGAACGGCCGTGCTGCCCTCGGGGAACAGTATGCGTACTCATGGTTCACCGCACCGGCCCGGCATTTAACCGACAAAGACAGATTTCTTACAAGAGCAGCATACCAGCATTAGAGCGGGCTTGTCCTCTAACTTTAGTTATGTTTTGGGAATCACTGTATCAAAAAAGGCGTTTATTGCCTGGCGAACCTGGTCCGGGCATTCGAGAAACGAGAAATGCCCACACGTTGGCAGAACAACCAGTCGCGCTGCGGGTATGGCCCGAGCGATACGGGTGGCACTTTCCAATGGGATAAAATCTAAATCGCCATGAAGAACCAGCGTCGGAACGTTAAGCCCTGTGAGTTGGGGGAGCAAATCGTAAGCATCGGACAACCACGTCTGGTCATAGAGTCGTTGCTCGATGGCTCGTGCTTCAAGAATGTCTGCCGGCATAAAGTTCACTCTGAGACGCTGAACAAGGCTTTCCAGATGCTCTGGCTGTCGCAGCGTTGCCCGAAAATGATGACGATGGTAGGCAACATCCGTTTCCAGGCCAGGTCGGGGAGAAAATAGTCGTGGTTGAAATCGGGACCACCATGGAGGATGATAATCGGCCTTCCCTGGCCAATGTCACGATAGTACAGCCGGGCATTTTCGACCGGGACATAACCGGTGCGGGGCGTTAACCGCAGGCGAGGCAGATTAGCGGGCATACCAGAAAGGGAATGTAATCATGAATTGCTCCTGAGACAGCAGGTTACTTTTGACTATAGTGTGGATTATAGCAGATGGCCGCTTGAACGGCTTATTGCCGATAACAGTAACGGCCGTTTCCTCGTTCCGGTCCGAGAGTCACTCCGAATCAATATCAATCGTTTCGCCGTAGCCCCACCTTTGTCCCCGCCGGATGTTTAACTGCGTGGGAATGACAACCACCAGCCGTCCCCATTGCGCCTCGACTTTTTGCAGCAGACCCAAATCTAGCGGCGTGTCGGCATCGTTCAGAACACCAGCCCGGCCCCGTAGCTGCCAGGCTGCGGCAGAAACCATGACATCAGTATGATTTTCCAGATTAAGCAAATGATCGGAAGTGGCCGGCAGCAGCAGATACAACCGCATTTCGACGGCTTCACAAGGCAGCAGGCTGGCCTGAAGCCCCGCCGGACCATAGGTGGAAAAGGTAGCCGTCTGAACAGTTGCGAGCGTTTCTATCACACGTTGACGCAAATGATCTAACATATTGCACCTGCCAGTAGAGAAGCATCGTGATCAACCATTATGCGCCTAGCATACCATTAAACTGATCGACCTGGCCTCTAACTTTGGTTATGTTTTGGGGAGAAATTTTGTCAAGGCAGCAAACCCAACTGGCGGGCGCGGGCTACTGCTTCGGTGCGGTTGTGGGCATCCAGCTTGCTGAGGATGTGATTCAGATGGCCTTTAACCGTGCCCTGGCTGATCACCAGCCGGTCGGCAATCGCCTGGTTAGAAGCGCCGGTGGCCACCAGGCGCAATATTTCCAATTCGCGGACGGTGAGGGGATCAAGTAGGCCGTTAAGCGGCAAAACCAGATGACTGTTTGACAAACGGTGGCTAACGGCCGTACTCAGCAAACGCGTTACCATCTCATCATCCTGAACTGCCAGAGCATGATGTAGGGCCTGTTCGATATGGTTGTGGTCGGCAAACCAGCGGCTGGCTCGCCGGTGCAGATCAGGTACCAGGTCGGGATTGGTTTCTTCCAAACGGGAGCGAAGTGCTTCGGCCAAGAGGGCATGGTAACGAAACCAATGCCCGTGATCATCCAGAGGCAGCAAAAAGAGGTTGTGGATCACCAGGTAATCCAGGATCGCCTGAGCGTAACCGCCGGTCGTCCTGATGTTAGGGCGCAGCACAGCTTCACACAGGGGGGCGGTCAAGCGGTCAAGCAAGGCGGTGTGTAGCAAAAATTGCTGCACGGCTTCAGACTGGCGCTGCCACACCTCTTCCATCAGGTAAGCAAAAATGTGCCGGTTTGTGCCGCTAAAGGATTGGATAAATTGAGCGGCTGCGTGCGGGTCCAGGTCGCGCAGCGAGTGGGCAGCCAATTGCAACCCGGTTACCCATCCCTCAGTACGCTGGGCCAGTAAATCGGCGGTCACTGACGGTAAAGACTGGGTCACAGTCAGTTCCAGAAATCGGGCGATTTCAACGGCCGTAAAACGCAAAGCCGCCGCCCGAATCTCGTTTAGTTCACCCTGCACCCGCCGCCGGGCCAGAGCCAGAGGGGGATCGCTGCGGCCGGCGATGAGCAGGTGGAATTGGAGCGGCGCATGGTCCAGCAAGAAAGCCAGCGCCATATGAACGGCCGGATTACTAATTAGATGGTAGTCATCTAAAACCAACCCTATCCCGCCCGGCAATTGGCCCAGATCATTGATGAGCAGCGTCAGGATTTCCTCAGCAGATGGTAATGAAGAAGCTTGCAATTCGGACAAAGCGGTCTGGCCAACAATCGGATTTGCATTCTGCAAGGCCGCTATCAGATAGGTCAGGAAACGGCTCAGGTCATTATCCCGTTCATCCAGCGACAGCCAGGCAAAGTCGAACTTAGGAATTATGAGGGATGAATTATGAACCTCCCTTTCACCCTTCATAATTCTTAATTCATAATTCCCAATCCAGTCGACTAGCAGCATCGTTTTGCCAAAGCCAGCCGGGGCCGACAGCAACGTCAACTTGCACCCCAGACCGCTGTTTAGCTGCTTGATGAGGCGAGGACGGGCAACAAAGTCTGGGTGAAGCTGAGGCCGATACAGCTTGGTGAATAACAGATGCTCACTCACAACCACCTCTACGAAGTGTGATGGACATGTTAGCCTTTAACCGCTGCTTCCGTTTATTGAGCAGGCCGTGGGTACACTAATTTCGGATTCAAGGGCAGCTATTCTCTCAGCCATGTCCGCGGCAGCCGCCAAAAAGTGTAGAACGGCCGTTGTTGTCCAAAGCATACAGCAGATTTTATCACAGAACATCAGACAGCCGGGCAGATCAGTAGCTAATCTATTGACCAGTTGTTTACCTGGTCAATCGGCCAGGATAAAAACCGGCTATCCGGCTGATGTACCTTTTTCGCCAATGCGCTATACTTCGCTGAGAATCAACTGCAAGCCGACGAGGACAACAATGGAAATTTTCGAAGAAATCCGCCCCTTTGTTCCTTTTCTAATTCCCATCCTGCTCATCCAGTTCGGCCTGATGATTGTGGCTTTATACGATCTCATCCAGCGAGAGCGAACCCGCGGTCCCAAATGGCTGTGGGTCCTGATTATCGTGCTGGTCAACCTGATTGGCCCCATTATCTACTTTGTACTGGGGCGCGAGGACGTCTGACGTGGGCATAACCAACGCCAAGGCTGCCATTCGCTGCCACAACCTTTCCCGCCGCTACGGCCAGGTGGAAGCCCTCAAGCCGCTCGACTTAACGGTGGTCCCCGGTTCGATTTTCGGTTTTCTGGGACGCAACGGCGCGGGCAAAACGACCACCATGCGCCTCCTGGCCGGACTGGCTCGGCCCACGTCGGGCACGGCCTGGATTGGCGACACGGAAATGACGGCGGGCAATGGGGCTGCCCGCGCCCAGTTTGGCTATCTGCCACAGGAACCCGCGTTTTACAACTGGATGACGCCACGGGATTATCTTGATTATGTGGCCGCCATGTTTTTGATGACGGCCGAGAGACGGCGGCAGCGCGTTGAGGAAATGCTGGACCTGGTTGGCCTGCAGGAAGCAGATCGGCGCACCATTGGCGGTTTTTCTGGGGGCATGAAGCAGCGGCTTGGCATTGCCCAGGCGCTCATTCATGAACCGCCGGTGTTGCTGCTGGATGAGCCGACCAGCGCCCTGGACCCGGCCGGACGCTACGAAATTCTGCGCCTGATTGAAGGGCTGCGCGGCCGGGTAACGGTCTTCTTTTCCAGCCACATTTTGGGTGACGTGGAGCGGGTGTGCGATACGATTGGCATTATCCACGAAGGCCAGCTCGTTACGGTGGCGACGCGAGATGAGCTACTGGCTCAATATGCCACTAACCTTCTGCTGCTGGAGGCGGCACGGGACTGCCTGCCGTTCAGTGAGACTTTTACGGCCGACTTAACCGCACAGCCCTGGGTGGCGGGCCTGACCCTGGAAGATAACCAGGTGCGCCTGATGGTCCATGATACGGCCGTGGCCCGCCAGGCTATTCTGCCCCTGGTAGTGAAGCACGAAGTTATTCTGACTCGCTATGAGTGGGTACGGCCGTCATTGGAAGAGATTTTTCTCAATATAAGCGCATAGCCCATGTATATTCTAGCCACTAATCTCGCCGTCCTCTTGATGATTTTGACACCGGTAGCGCTGGCAATCGGCTTGCGCCGCCATTTCCAGGTCCATTGGTGGCTCTTTTTGGTGGGTGCGGCCACCTTTGTTGGCTCACAGCTTTACCACCTGCCCCTGAACAACTGGTTGGCCGACCTAAACTGGATTGGCCCTCTGGGACCAGATGCACCCCATCTGCTGCGCACGGCCGTCGTTCTTGGTTTGTCGGCTGGGATTTGTGAATCGGTGGCGCGGGCGCTGGGCTACGGGCTGCTGTTCCACTTTGGCCAGGCACAAAAGCGGGTAGACGGGCTGATGATCGGTCTGGGACACGGCGGCATCGAGGCCATGCTGCTGGGTGGTGTGCTAACAGCGGCCACCGTTAGTTCCCTATGGGTCATGCGCGGTGTTGACCTGACGACGCTCGACCTGCTGCCTGAACAGCTAACGGCCGTGCAGCAGCAGATGACTTTTTTTGATGGCTCGCCCCTGGTTGTCTTTTGGGCATTTGGCGAACGTCTGATTGCCCTAACCCTGCACATTTTCTTGTCACTACTGGTCTGGCGGGCGTTTGCCGAACGGCAGCCGCTCTATTTTGTAGCGGCGCTGGTCTATCACAGCTTTTTTGACGCCACGGCCGTTTACGCCGCCCAATTTCTGGAAGTCTGGCAGGTAGAGCTACTATTTGTGCTGCTGCTTATGCCAGCTGTTTATTTACTCTGGCGCTGGTGGCCGGAACGACCGTGGCGTCTGCTGCAACCACTCCGCACCGAGCTGATCCTTTTTGGCCTGGCCTTACGCAAAGAGCTTCAGCAGCAGTGGCGAACCAAACGACTCATTGTTGTTCTGGCTGTTTTTCTCCTTTTTGGGCTGGCTTCCCCCCTGATTGCCTATTTTACCCCCCAGCTTCTCAGCAGCATTGAAGAAGCGGCTCTGTTTGCCGATTTAATTCCCGAACCAAGCAACCGGGATGCCGTGGCCCAATATGTGGGCAATATTACCCAATTCGGCTTTATCCTGGCGGTGCTGCTGGGCATGGGAGCCGTGGCCGGTGAAAAAGAACGCGGCCTGACGCCCATGATTTTGAGCAAGCCCATGCCTCGCTGGGCTTTTCTAATGAGCAAGTTCGCCGCCCAAACGCTGGTCTATCTGCTGGCGTTTACCCTGTCGGGGCTGGCTGCCTATTACTACACCTATCTGCTGTTTGACCCGCTGGCCTTTGGCCCTTTCATGCTGGGGAATTATTTGCTGATGACCTGGCTGTTGACCTTTGCTGCCGTGACGCTGTTGGGCAGCACCATTGCCTCCACTACCGGGGCAGCAGCCGGGATTGCCCTGGGTGGAGCCGTCCTGATCTGGCTGGGCGGCAGCCTGCCCGATTATGGATCGCTGTTTCCGGCTGCCCTGGTTGGTTGGGCGTCCCAGTTGGGCCTCGAAACGGCCGTCACCCCTAATGCCGGCGCTGCCACCTTCAGCATTGTACTCATTCTCTTGTGCCTGATCGCCGCTGTGGCTGTTTTTGAGGTGGCAGAACTATAACTGTCTTTTTCTGCTGCCCAAACTGACTACAGTCTGGGGCAACCTGACCAGCACGAAACAGTATCGATATTACCTGGCTATTAGACCCGGCACAAATCCTTTCGTTAGCACAGCTTCAATGCTAACCAACCGTAGTTCAGGTACGCCCAGGTCACGCAAGAATCGAGGCCGTGCGCCCAGGGCCGCCAGGTCTACCAACCCGGCCAGCCTGAGCGGATCGTGGAAATCACCGGGCAGGTATAGGTGGGCCAACGGCCGTAACTCCCCCGACGTCGGGCAAAGGAGCAGTCGCCGAATGGCCGGCCGCAGCGCGGTATCGTCGGCCAGGATTTCTATCTGCTGTGCCTCAAACCAGCGCCAGAACCGGGGCAAATCGCCCCGCCCCGGTAGACAAAATTGCGGCCCGCCGGGCGGCCCTCATTGACCTGCTGGCCGACGGTCGTCCCTACACTCGTGAAGCTGTTTGGCAGCAAATAGCCGACCGGCTGGGGGGCGACTGCTGGGGTAAACTGCCCCAGGAAGCATTGGCCCGGGATTTAGCCGTTTTGCGTCAGGTGGGAATTCGTATTGCCTATTCTCGCCGACCGGGAGCTGCCGGTTACTACCTGCAATATCCGCCGCTTAAACGGCCGTCTCGCCGGCAGTACGGGGTGGTCAACTGGAAACTGATCGAGCGGATCAGACAATTGTCTGTGTCTGAAAAGAATGAACGAGCCTTTGCCGCGTCCGATTTTGCCCTGCGTCAGAAGAAGCTTATTCTGGCTGAAAAGCATCCGGAGTGGTCGGCAGCCAATTCGAGCATAACCTGGGCATACGGGTCGTTGTATGGGCCATTATCGTAAGTATTTGAGGGCAATTCAGCGCGTTTGTTCTATAACTAGATCGTGTCTGCTGCAGTATGAGACCCCGCAGTTTTTGAGGATAGTCTGTCTGGTGGTCTCCGGATTGGCGTGTGCCTAATCATGGCTTGTGATGCGGGTGGCGATGGCACGGCCGTTCACTGCATACGTTTTGCGGGTAGATGAACCGGCTATCTGGCAGGCGTTACTTTTCAGCACCACGGCCGTTTTCCAGGTTACGGATCAGGTCGAGAATAACGGCCGTGTTCTCCGCATCAAACAAAGCCAATAGAATCTGCTGCAACTTCCGGTAAGGCATCGGTTTGTGGCTGGTGCGGCCTTGCAGTTCGTGGTGGAGCAGCTGCAAACGGCCGTTTTCGTCCATCACTTCAAAGAGCAGGTCGCTGCGTAGGGGAGCGACCGTATCCATTGGATGGGCTGCGGCAAGAGCCAGGCGGCAAAGGCTTCGGCGAATTCGGTAATCAGGAGTTTGAGGGGATTGTCCGTTTCGCTCATGGGGATAGTGTAGCATAAATCCGAGTTGAGCGGGAATCAGGTTTAGCCGCAAGGCGGTGCCAAAGCTGGTTAGTATAAGGCAAATAGAATCTCGCATTGTAGTAATACAACCCCAAATCCATGTTGTGCTTTTGGCCGGTGAAGCCCTGGTCGGTTAACTCGTGGCCTGGCTCCACGCGCCAGTCGCCGAAGAGCCTGCACTGAGCTTGTCGAAGTGGCAAGTAGTGGGCGGGGCTGCCTGGAACTTCTTTATTCAACCGCCAATTTGTCATGCTGCTTCACTAACATTATGTAACCCGCTTGCGAAAACTTGTCCAGAAATGCCTGCCTCCCAGAAAACCGCCCAACGCCCCACAAAGAGTAGCCAACAGCCTGGTAAGCATATGATACCATTGTAATGCAACAGGGTCAGCAAACGTTCCCGTTTCAGGCGTAAAAGGGGGCGCTATCCCAAGCAACCATCCTGTTAATCCACCAAAGATAATGCCTATGATTGGAGCAAGCCGAGCTGTCTTGAGTAGAGCGAGTACGAATCCGCTAACACCGCCCATGATGGTCCCAAGAACAGAACCGATAACTGCACCATATAGTAAGGATACAAGAGTCCAGAAAATGATAGACCCTGAGGTGCGTGTCCCAAAGGCAAAGCTTAAGATTGCATGGGTGGCCACATAAGCCAATGCACCTATGATCCCGGCTTTAGCCCCGCTACCAAGGCCGAGGACAAATGTCCATTTAACAGTTTTCATGGTGTCTCCATTTGTAAAATAAACGAGTTTGTACTTTTTTGTCAGACTACATAATTTACTTGGGGCAACCGAATTGCTTGTTATTGAAACAATGGGTTCCAGATGTTAAGGGGATTAACGCCTCCCTGAGGAAGTGAAATATGAGGATAAGGAGAAGGTGTATTCCAATAATGAAGTTGACCGAGGCCACCATACATCCACGCAGCCGTATCTATTGAGGCCACCCCAAGAGCCCTTTCAGCAGAGCTGAAAAACTGGTACTGAAAAAGAGTAGATTGTAGCTGCCCGTTCTTCCAGTGATAGGCCTCAAGATTGGGAAAACGCTCCACAGATCCTCTTGTTCGAAAGCCTCCTTCACCGTCTGGGATAAAATCAACCCAACCATCAGGTCCGGGACCGCCTAAACATATGGGGTGAGAGCAAAGCACACTGTACGTAATGTGAATGGTTCCATCTTCCGCGAGAGAAGATGTAATTTGATTGATGGAATCGGGCAAAGTGGCGTAGGTACACACTGTACCGGTACACTGCCCCCAAGGTCCGCCGTCTAGTCTGGCAAGGACAACATCGTTCACTGCAATGGTTGGATGAATATAACTGTTAATAATCTCGCCTGAAGCAGCATCAATCCAAATCCAAAAGCGAGACTGATCGGTATGAGAGCTAGAGGAAAAGTCTCTGTCATCGCCTAAGAAAATTATACCAAAAGGAGCCTCAGAAAAGGTTGTAGGGATAAAACCAGCAA
>SLGK01000215.1 GCA_007123775.1 Anaerolineae bacterium
CGTAATGCGTAATGCGTAAAAATTACGTTTTACTTTTTACGTTTCACACCCCTTCCCAAAAGCCATATGCTATATAAAAGAAAAAAGGACGCCAAGCAGAAATACTGCTTGCGTCCTCTGTCATCGACCTGAGAGATTCACCGGCCTCAGCCGGCTTGCCCCTTCGGTGCTGTCGCCAAAATTGACAAAATTGAACAGCTTTCCAGAGAAGCTCTTAGTCGTCCGGTCCTTTTGCCTGAGAGATTCGCCGGGCCAGTTGGCCGGTTTGCCCCTTCGGCGATGCATCTGATACATCCTCTCCCGAACGGCCGTTTTCGTATCTAGTTTCAAAGTTATTTAATTGTGATGAATCTATTGTACGTCGAGGCAGGGGGGTATGCAAACAGTAAAAAATCAGCAGTCCCGATAGTTGCCAATACAGATTGTTATTCGTTTTGCACATTAAAGATCAGTAATCCATTCACATCTGTTGCCACATAAACATAACCATTATTGAGAGCAATGTCATTTGACGTCCCGTGAAAGCCTATCGGAGAACAATAACTTATCTCTGCATCAGCAGTGTGTGGGCCAGAACATAACCTGTTTCCCAATTTTCTTTGATCCAATCTGGCCAAAGGGCGAACATCTACTGTATCATGAGCGAGTTCTGCCTGAACAACCCATACAAAACCACCCACCAGAATATTGTGTTCGAAGGCAATTCGATGAAAAGTTCCAATTCGATAGAGATCATCTCTAATTATCTGGGGCATAATGGGATCAGACACATCTATAATGTTGATGCCATTACCCAAGCCGATAAAAGCCATGTTGTCATGTATAGCTATATCATGTATCCAACCCTGTAAACGAACTTCTGAGACTCGTATGGGATTAGCAGGATCGCTGACATCTATAACCTGCAATTTTGAGCCACCTTGTCCAGGTTCTGGTCCGTCTGTCCATCGTCCGCCAGTATAAAGGTAGTTATTTGAGATAGCCATAGGTTGTGCTATTTCAGATAAATCTCGTACAAGTTTTGGGGAATTGACATCTGTAATATCCAAAATGTACAAATGCGGTTCTTGGTACAGCCACCCCGCTTCTTCAGGCAGTTTGTTAGATGCTACGGGTGCATAAAAATATGCAAACTGATCGATTACAACAATGCTTGTTGGCCGGTCACTTTGCTGTGCATACTTACCCTTTTTAACAAGATTAGTGGGATCGGAAATATCAACGATCACAAGCCCTTCATCTTGTGACACGAGAAATAGAAGCTGATCTTGAATTGTCATATCATCCACTCGGCCCCACCCTACTTCATACTCACTTACAACTATTAACTTTGTGGGATCAGAAATGTCAAGCACTATTAGATCGGCCTCAATGGTTGTCAGAAATGCGTAAGTATCAACGATTTCAACACGCATAACACCAGCATTAGCCCAGGAATCAGCCTGGATAGAAAAGCCTGAGACAAACGGTAGATCATTGGGGTAATTCCAGCGAACGCTACCCGGATCCGCCCTTTCCAATATGCTACATCCTATTAAAATAATTACTGAAACAGTAAGGGCTGTTACTTGCAGTGCCTTTTTAACCAACATGTTTGGATTTACCTGCCTTGAACGATATTTTTTTGATTAAATCATGAGTCAGTTGATTTGTTGAAAAAGGGGATGGCGATTGAGAAAGAGTCGATTTTAGCCACATTAAAACCTGGGTATAGCTGCGCTTGGTTATGCTTACTCTTAGTGATAGCCCCACTATGTTTGTGGGTACTATCTATTTTATCATACTTACAATGGGTTTAATGGGCCACTATCGCTGGCTAAAGCAATGGTTAGCCGAATTCCTTGCCATACTCTGATAGCATTCTTTTAACAGTATCGGCAGACTGTTGACCGTTGGGTCTAAAGACTGAGTACAATTCGGAAATTACCTGTTATAAATTGAGCCTGAGTTACGACATTATTAGTGAAAGACAGTCAGACTGTTTGACAAGCTCGCCAGATTGGACCAATTTGTCTGGCGCATGTGGACCCGTAATAGACGAAATTGGTCCAATCTCTAGAGAGTGAACACGGAGGTACCCATGGTAACAACCCAAACGGCCGATCCACCCGAAACGGCCGTGCCGTTCAGCGACGAGACGTTGTTGATCCAGCAAGCCAAACAAGATTTGAACCGTTTTGGCGAGCTGTACCAGCGTCACGTCACCCAGGTCTATCGCTACTTGCTCTTTCGGGTGGGCAACGTAGACGACGCTCAAGACCTGACCTCACAAACCTTTATGGCCGCCATGCAGGGCCTGCGCCGCTACCGCGCCGAGCAGCCCTTTATCGCCTGGCTGTTGGGGATTGCACGCAACAAAACGGCCGATTTCTACCGCCAGCGCCGCCCCGGCCGGGAACTGGAACTCAACGAGGCCCTGCCCGACTATGGCGACGGCATAGAAGAACTGATTGGCCGCCAACTGGCCGTGGAACAGGTGGTGCAAAAGCTGCGTATTCTCTCCCCGGACCGGGCCGAAGCGGTGACGCTCAGGCTGCTGGCCGGGCTAGAAGTGGCCGAAATTGCCCACCTGATGGAAAAGAATGAAGCGGCCGTGCGGATGCTCGTCTTTCGCGGCCTGCGCGATTTACAAAACCAACTGGGAAACTGGGAGGAAACCAATGATTAACTTAGACCCACGACAGGAACAACAGCTTGCGGACGAACTGGACGCGCTCCTGACGGCACATTTGCAGCAACGGCCGTTACCTCCCATCAATCCGGCCGTAGCCCGTGAAGCCAAATTAGCCCAGGCGCTGCTCAGTCTGGCCGCCCTGATTGAACCGGACCCAACTTTTTTATCAACCCTGGAGCGGCGGTTAAACGCCGCCGCCCAACCTGCTAAAAGGCCCGCCCCCAGGCCCTCCTTTTGGCAGCAGCTTACGGAAACAATAAAGGAAGGATTTGCCATGAAACGTATAGGTTATGCGTTAGCCACATTACTTGTTCTGTTCGGACTGGGTTACGCCGTCTGGACATTCTGGGGCATTACGCCTGACAACGGCCCCGATCAGGTCGCCCAAATCGATCCCGACAGCCTGCCCCGCCTGCCTGCTCTTGGCAGCGGTCAGCAAGGGTTAGGCGGTGGTGGCGGCGATGGGGCTATGGTGGCCGCAGAAAGCCAGGCCACAGCAGCCCCCATGCCCCTTGCAGAAGAAGGGTTGGTCGGCAACGATATGCTGATTGATGATATGATGATCATGCCCTGGAACCCATTGGCTGAGGCCAGTTTTGATCTGACCATCGATCTGCCGACTGATACCGGCACCAGCACCGTTTACACGCTGCTGTTGAGTGCGCCTTACACCGAGGCCGAAGCCGCTGAACTGGCCCGCCGCTTTGGGTTCGATGGCCCGCTTTACCGCGAAATCTTCCCCGTCTTCGAGGCAGACGACGCCTGGGCCTGGACACCCCCTGTTTCTTACCATGTTTTTGACGGCACGCGCAGCATGTGGATTGGCGAAGGCTATCTCCACTACAGCGATGCCAGTGCCGAGCCACAGGCCGGTGAAATGCCAATGGCCCACGAGCAGGCCCGGCCCATTGCCGAAGCCTTCTTGCGCGAGCGCGGCTTGCTGGATTTTGAGTATGATGTGTCCCATTATGGTGGGTATGAGGTTATCTTTACGCGGCAGATAAACGGCCGTACCTCCACCCACGCCCAACTGTACGTTACCGTTGGGCCAAACGGCCAGGTTTCCATGGTCAGCTACTCACCAATGCGCGAGTTGACACCGCTGGCCGACTACCCTATCCGCTCCGCCGCCGACGCCTGGGCGCTGCTGTTGGAGCTGGCTCAGGCAGATGACTTTGACTTCCAGCGGGTCTTTTACAACACCTACCCCGGCCCCGACTACGTAGACCCCTACGCCGAAACGGATAGCGAATGGGCCGACCGCTACCGCTACTGGGAGCGCACCTATCAGGTCGGGCAGACGATTACCATCTACCCTTACCTGATGGCCTTTGAGCCGGTCGATGCCGACGTGGCTCCCCGTGTCCAGGCTGACCGTTTCCTATTGGAAGGTCCGACCGAAATGCTGCGGGAGATGGTGGATGTAATCGGCCGGCAGGTGGAAGTGACCGGCGTGGTGCGTCAGCTAGGCCCGCGCCCGGTGCTGGAACTGCAAGCGTGGGCAGCCCTGCCCGAAGGTGAGTATCGTTACGCCTTCACTGAGGGCGTGACGCAGCGCGACGGCGAGCAGATGTTCGTTATCACCGACGAGGGTGAGCAGATTCTGCTGCCCAACGCCCCGGCCGACCTGGAAGAGGGTGTGCGTGTTTCGGTTAATGGCTGGAGCATTGATGTGGATGAACGGCCGTATCCGGTCTTCAACTGGCAGGGTTTGGGCCTCAGCTACAGCGAGGAATTCGACATGCCGTTCGAGATGCCGGAAACGATGCCCGCCTTTGATGAGGACCCGTACCAGATTACACAGATCACCATCACCGAGGTAGAACTGGTTTACGTCATCACCAGCACCTATGACCCAGAACGGCAAGAGGCCGACTTCCTGGCCCAGCCCGCCTGGCGCTTCAAGGGCATGACCAACAATAACATGATCATCGAGCTGACGGTGCAGGCGGTTGAAGATGCCTACATCACGATGCCATAGCAGCCTGATTGAACCAGTCTGATGTAAAAAGAGGAGCAGGTTTCCCTGCTCCTCTTTTTTGCATATTAGCTTCGTAAATTCAACGTAACTACCAAGCCAGATTGGACCAATTTGCTTTGGTGGATGCAGCAATCGGGTGAGTAAAATTGGTCCAATCTCCAAAGAGCGTTAGTAGTTACAATTCAACCACCCAATTGTCCAAAAAATCGAAGAGAAAGCCCCGATTGACAATAGTTTGGGTTGCATGATACCATGTTACAGATGGAGCAACGCACGTTTTTTATCCCATTGCCTGAGAATGCCTCTTTGCGTATTTCTTACATTAAAAGGCAGGGGCGAATACTGCGTTTTGTGGTTCAATTGGAAGCGTACATCGAAGAGACATGGCTACCCATCACGCGCTACGACACAGCCCATCAATTCGTGCATCGTGACGACTTGAAACCGGATGGCTCACAAATTAAAACACCACCAATGGCGTTTGCCAACTACGAAGATGCCTTCAACTTTGCCATTCAAGATTTGCGGCATAACTACGAGTTTTATTTCAACAGGTACCTGCAATGGAAGAGAAACGGTTAACTAACTCGGAATTTGAAGAAAAGCTGTTTCAACTGAGTGAACAATTCAATCAATATGTATTTGAACATCCTGAAATATTGGATGATATTCCGGATCAGGCCATCCTGGTTTTCTTAGATGCGGACGATCCCGCCTTTAACCGGCAAAATATGGCGTTGGTCAAAGAGACCAGATATCCGGCCGGCAGCGAGACTGTTTTTATCAGAATGCAGAAACAACTGCGGCTGGTACAGAAGGTTATTTGGGAAGCCGACGTTCTGCCGTCACCTCAATTGGTTTGAGCCGTTTTCACCTACAATCAACCGAACAACCAAACTTCAACCATGCTCAATGTTATCGGGCCTGCTCCCTGGCTTCTTTGGCTGCGGCCGGGGGCAGGAGCAGGGCTATATCCACGTCGCTGTCCGGCCATTCAACGGCCGTGCCGTAGGAGCCAAACAGGTAAATTGCCTGCGTGTCGGGGTAAACTGCCAATACAGCGTCAACAATATCGTTTGTCTTGTCCATTGTTTACGAGGGGATGGTCTGGGCCTTAACCGGTGCCATTTTTTCACCTCGCTGCTGATTATACCATAGTTGCAAAATGCCTGGCAGAAGGGCGTAGGGCAGAGGTGGTTTCAGGTTGCGAAACGGCCGTTTGCTCTTTATACTGTAGGGAGTTATCGGTTGCCAGGGATGGTTTGTGAAACGGCCGTGTTGGATTTAACCTGTTGTCCAAGAGGGAACACATGACTCATTCACTAAGAGATTTGATATATTTTGATTCTGGAAAAGCTTCCTCGCTTCTAAGTCAATTAGAAGATGGCTTATTGCAGGAAATCAAAGAAAGTGAGGAAAATATCGGTGCAAAATCTGGTGAGGCAACGCTTGACCTAAAGTTCGTTGAAGGCAGTTTTGGCAAAGAATCAACAGATAGAATCGCAGTAGAGCGTACCAAGATTTTGCATCACAACATGTTAAATTTGGTGGAGGAATGGCTATTTGGAGATGGCTTTGCACTAGATTTGAATGAGGCAATGGGAGACAATGCAATTACTGCGGAGTTGTTTAGGGAGTTAATTGGTGGAGTTAGTTATCTCCGAGTAGAGGGATGGCCCAATATTGATGATTTTACCCGCCTTCAAGAAATGGCGGGTAATTTCGCAACACTTGTAGAGTTTATCAACAAATGCAATCGTTTGACCCTTGAGCAAAGTGGCGAATACCAAAGTTTACAACAACAGATAGAACAGGAAAAATCCGAACTCAAAAACATCAAAGACCGTAATGCTAGATCTAAACGCAAAAAGGAAATCCAATCGCAAGAAGACAACCTCAGTAACCTAAGTAGAACCAAAAAAGTTCTTTAAGAGCTGGGAACAAGCCCAGCCATCCTTAACAAATCAATAGGTTGATGTTCCTGGAAGAAACGCTCAACAGCCTGTTTGATAGCTTCCAATGA
>SLGK01000335.1 GCA_007123775.1 Anaerolineae bacterium
AGGTGTGGTCCAGGGCGGCCACCACGTAGCCGTGGCTGGCCAGTTCGCGCATCATGCTGCTGTTTTGCACGCGCAGCCCGGTCAGGCCGTGGGCAAAGAGGATGAGGGGGAAACGGCCGTCTGCTACCGGGGGCGATTCGGTAATACCCAGGTCAATCAGGTTGACGTGGTTGAGCAGAAAGGGGGGCAGGCCAAAACGTTCGGCGATGATGGGACCGGTTTGGGGCAGGTCGGGTAGGAGAACGGCCGTTGCTTCCTGACCCGTCGGCGCGGCGGGATACCAGAACTGGACCATCAGCTCGCGGGGTGCGTCGGGGTCGGGGGCGTAGATGTCGGTACGGCCGTCATCCACCAGATAAAGGGAAAAGGTGCCGACAGGATAGGGGCCGGTAGACGGTGGCGGCTGGGGCACAGGCAGCAGCGTCGGCAGCGCCGTCGCCAGCAGCAGTACAGACAGTCCGGCCAATCCACCTGACATTGTTAACCAGCGGCGGGGGGAAACGGCCGTTGGTTGCCGCCACTGGAAAACGATTAAGAGGGTGAAAACGGCCGTTAGTCCATAAGCCGGGACCATCTGCCAGCGGTAGCCTTCCAGCAGCAGGTGCAGCAGCAGAATGAGACCGGTTGATAGGGGTAGGAATAGGAACCAGTGTGGGCGGGGAAACGGCCGTAGTCGCTGGAGCGACCATTGGAGCAGCAGCAGGCCGTTGGCCCCCAGGAGCAGAATTTCGAATAGACGCATGGGAATAAGTATAGTCCATGCGATTATAGTCTATCAAGCCAGGATTGAAATATACCTATTGCCTTTTATGCGTCGTTGACGTATAGTTTAGTTATGGTTTTTGCCGAGACGCCCGTATTCACCAAACTGGTTAAGCAACTGCTTTCTGATGACGAGTATCGTCAACTTCAGGAAGTCTTGTTGACAAGGCCGGAAGCAGGAGACTTGATTCCTGGCAGCGGGGGTTTGAGAAAGATTCGTTGGGGAATCCGGGGTAAAGGTAAACAAGGTGGTCTGCGTGTCATTTACTATTGGGATGTGCCTGAAGAGACGTTCTACATGCTTACCTTATACAAGAAGAGCGCCAGAAAAGACATTACACCAGACCAGATCAAGGTATTGCGTAGACTGGTAGAGGAATGGTTATCATGAATGACGAGGATTTTGCTAATTTGGTCGAGAGCATCAAACAGGCGGGTGAAATCAAACGTGGCCTGCGCGAACCAAGCCGCAGGTTTGAGTTTACGCCCATGGATATTAAGGAAATTCGGCACAACCTGGATAAATCGCAAAGTGAGTTTGCCATGATGATTGGTGTTAGCGTGGGCACGCTGCAAAATTGGGAGCAGGGACGCCGAAAACCCGTCGGGCCGGCCAGGGCGCTGTTGCGCGTAGCTGAAAAGTCACCCGATGCTGTACGGAAGGCGTTGGAATAATGTTTTATTGCGAAGCAGAAGAACGTAAAGAATAACAAGAAGTGACTGATGAGTATCTATGCTACGCTGTGGCAGCTTAAATTCCCTGAAAGCGGGGATAATTACCCGGGCTGCGAATGGATTACGGTGATTGCCCAGGCTGTTCCGCCCCACATCGGTTCGCCGACCCCAGGCTGCGGTTATGAAGATAGAGACCCTTACGGCGCGTTTCTCCCACCGCCTGTGGTTACGAATGAAGATGGGGAAGCAGATTATATGCGGGCGGTGGTATTCGTTACTGAAGGGACGCCTAAAGGGACGGAGCGCAGCCCGCAAGAGTACGTGCAACCGCTGCTGGTGTTGGCCGGCGAAGCGTATGCCCGGATGACGTTTGAGGCCCTGCATACCCAACTCTGTGATGCGCTCCGTGGTGACAGGCCTCAGGCTGTGTTGACCTATCTGGCCCCGGACGGCCGTATCACCACCCATTTTGAAGATGGGACGAGACAAGAAACGGCCCGGTAGTCCATTACCGTTTATGGTATAATCTATGCGCTTATTAATGATGGAGGTGCTTTCATAATGAACGGTGTAACGTATACTCAAGTTCAGGAACTTGTGACCCGCCTACCGGCCAAAAACCTGCCCGTCGCTTATGACTTTTTGGCCAGGCTTGCCAATGAAGAAACGGCCGTACCATCTTCGCAGGTTGAGTTTTTAAGTTTGCCGCTGGCCGAACGCCGGCGTCTATTGGCCCAACAAGCTGACGGTTTGCTGGTCCAGGATTATTATGAAGAAACGGCCGTTGAACGTGAACAGTGGCAAGGGGGCGACTTGGTTGAGTATTAGATGTTTCGTCTGAGTTTATGGAAAGCATCACGGCCGCAGGGGCCAGCGTGACTGGCAAGATTTTACCCTGGCCCAATTCTTCCGCGAGGATGATGATGTTGCATATTCGCTGGAGGATACTGGTGTATAATACCAGTTGAAAGCTGTTCGCAATTGCAATGAATTGAAGGCAAGTGGCACTATGAATACAACCTACCAGATTACAGCAGATCAGGATGATATAATTATACGTTTCCCTCGTCGCCTGGTGGATGAGGTAGAACTAACGCGACTGCTCGACTATATGGAAATGGAATCCATCCGCCGGCGCAGCCAGATGTCAACCGATGAAGCCAATGCCCTGGCTAAGAGTATCAAACAGGGTGCCTGGCAACAAGTCAAAGCACTTTTTGTGGAGTAGCCAGTGGCCGAGTCAAAACCGGTTATTGTTGATACCAACATCCTCTTCTCGGCCCTGCTTCGCAGCGAATCCCACTTTACGCGAACCATTTTAGGTTCAGGCCATTCTTTGCTGATACGCCTCATGTCGCCCTGACTATACACCTTGATGGGTTGTTGTGGACGGGTGATAAAACATTGAAGCAGGGATTGGAAAAACAAGGGTTTGACCAGTTCTTTGCGTATAAAAAGTAACTGCGTATTCTTGCCGGGGCCGCAACAAAGAGCATTACGTTTTACGTTTCACGTTTTACGCTCCACGCCTAACAAATTCGCGGCAGCATCTCCCCCATGAGTAAATCCACAATGCGCGTACTGCCGATGGCCGTTTTCATCAGGACGCGGCCCGGCGGCTCGGCCTGGACCTCGCCAATGATGACCGCTTCCTCGCCATAGCGGGTGGTCCGCATGACATCCAGCACCCTATCGGCATCCTCACGGCCGACGAGGGCCAGCAGCTTGCCTTCGTTGGCGATGTAGAGGGGGTCAAAGCCGAGCATCTCGCAGGCGGCCTGGACGGCCGGCCGTACCGGGATGGCTCTCTCATTGAGCAAAATACCCACCTGGGACTGGCGGGCGATTTCGTTGAGGGCGCTGGCCACGCCGCCCCGCGTCGGGTCGCGCAGGACGTGAATCTGGTTGCTGGCGGCCAGCATGGCAGCGACTAAATGGTTGAGGGGGGCCGTGTCGCTGGTGATGGCGGTTTCAAAGCCCAACTCGCCTCTTGCTTCCAAAACGGCAATGCCGTGATCGCCAATCGGGCCGGACAAAATCACCACGTCCCCCGGCCGGGCCTGCGCCCCGCCAATCACCACCCCGTCGGGAATCAGCCCCACGCCGGCCGTATTGATATAGAGACTGTCCGCTTTGCCCCGCTGCACCACTTTGGTATCCCCGGCCACAATTTGCACGCCCGCTTCGGCAGCGGCCGTTTCCATCGAACTCACCACCCGACCCAATATCTCCAAATCCAGCCCCTCCTCCAAAATAAAGCCAGCCGTCAGATAAGCGGGCGTGGCCCCCATCATGGCCAGGTCGTTGACCGTGCCGCAGACCGCCAGGTGGCCAATGTCGCCCCCGGCAAAAAAGAGGGGATAGACGACGTGGGAGTCGGTGCTGATGGCCAACCGCTGCCCATTGGCAAACGGCTGCCCGTGGGCAGCAGCTATGACCCCCGCATCATCGCCTGCCCGCAGCGCGGGATTGTCGAACGGGGGCAAAAAAAGCTGGCCGATCAGATCGGCCGACAGCTTGCCGCCGCTGCCGTGGCCCATAACCACCTGCCCCCGCACCCGAATCGGCGTGGGGCAAAATGCGCCCTCTACGTTGATTGGTTCGTTACTCACAAGTTGTTGTCCTTTATTGACGTGAAGCGTAAAACGTAAAGCGTAAAACGTAAATGGCCCTTACGCATTACGCATTACGTTTTACGTCCGGTAGCGGTAATAGGCCGCGCAGGCGCCTTCGCCGGAGACCATGGTGGCGCCCAGGGGATGTTCTGGTTTGCACTCCTTGCCGAAGGCGGGACACTCGTCCGGTTTGAGCAAGCCTTGCAGGACCAGCCCGGATTGGCAGAGGGGCGACTCTTCCGGCTGAATCTGGCTGACGTCGAAGCGGACCTCGGCGTTGAAGGCGTCCAGCTCCGGCCGCAGCCGCCAGCCGCTCTGGGGGATGGGGCCGATGCCGCGCCATTTGCGGTCGCAGGTTTCAAAGACCTGTTCCAGGACGGCCTGGGCCGGTTTGTTGCCTTCGTAAGTGACGGCACGGCCGTAGGCGTTTTCTACCTCGGCTTTACCCGCCTCTAACTGGCGCACGGCGGCCACAATGCCTTGCAGCAGGTCAACCGGCTCAAAACCGGTGACGATGATGGGCACCTCATACGCCTCGGCAATGGGCGGGTATTCCCAATAGCCCATGACGGCGCAAACGTGGCCGGCCGCCAGAAAAGCCTGTACCCGGTTCTGCGGCGATCCCAAAATGGCCCGCATGGCCGGCGGCACGCAGACGTGGGAGACGAGGACGCTGTAGTTGGTCAAGCCCAGCGCCTGGGCCTGCAAGACGCTCATGGCGTTGGCCGGGGCGGTCGTCTCGAAGCCGATGGCGAAAAAGACGACCTGCTTGTCGGGATTTTCCTGGGCGATTTTGACCGCGTCCAGGGGCGAATAGACCACACGCACGTCCCCCCCGGCAGCGCGGATGGAGAAGAGATCACGGCCGTTGCCCTCGGCATCAATCGAACCGGGCACGCGCAGCATGTCGCCAAAGGAGGTCAGTATCACGCCTGGTTGGGCGGCGATAGCCAGCGCTTTGTCAATTAGCTCGACCGGCGTGACGCAGACGGGGCAGCCGGGGCCATGAATGAGTTCAATTTCAGGCGGCAGCAGTTGGTCCAGGCCGTAGCGCATGATGGCGTGGGTCTGGCCGCCGCAGACCTCCATCAGCGTCCAGGGCTGCGTCAATAGCTGGCGCAGCTCCTTGAGGCTGTTCTGCACCAGCTCAGCATCGCGGAATTCATCAACATATTTCATACAGCACTCCTCTGTTCGTTGCAGACGGAGGACGGAAGACGGACGACGGATTGTACTGCAATAGTCTTCTCCGTCCTTCGTCTTTTGTCTTCCGTCAATTCAGGCCCAGTTCTTCCTCCAGGTCGCCCATTTCGCGCAGGACGGCCAGGGTGGCCTGGGCCTCCTCTTCGCTGAGGCGGCTGATGGCAAAGCCGACGTGGACGACGGTGTAGTCCCCTTCGCGGAGGTCGGGCACGTAGGCCAGGCAGGTCTCGCGGGTAACGCCGCCAAAATCGACCTTGCCCATCCGTAGGCCGCCTGATTCGTAGATTTCAACAATTTTTCCCGGTACGCCTAAACACATAACAGACTCCTCGTAAGCAGGACGCAGATTAACGCAGATGACGCAGATTTTTTATCTTTTATCTGCGTTAATCGTTTCTTTCTGCGAAAGAAAGACCAAATCTGCGTCCCATTTTTTATTCATCTGAGCAGCCGCAGCGTCTCTTCGTAGATGGTGCGGCGTGGTCCGATGGTGATTATTTCAAGGGCATCAGCGCCGATGCGGTAGATGATGCGAAAACGGTTGACGCGAAAGCTGCGTAGGCCGGCCAGTTCATCTTTCAGTGCCTTGCCCGCCTGGGGATCGGCCTGGATGGTACGCAGGGCGGCTCGAACTTTCTGTTTGAGCTGCGGGTGCAAATGGCGGATAACGGCCGTTACCTCGTCAGGCAGCCGCAGTTTAGGCAGTGGCGTCGGCGTCATCAAACAATTCTTCCAGCGTATACAGGTTGGCCTGCCCTTCCTTGAGTGCCTTGAGGCCGGCCTTGATTTCAGCCATCAGATCGGCATCAAAGCGGATCGATTCCGTTTCGTGCCAGCTTTCATATTCGTCGGGGCTAACCAATACCGCTGCCGGACGGCCGTGTTTGGTAATCACCACCACATCGTCGGTGGCGTTCACGGCATCTACCAGTTCGCTCAGCTTCATTTTGACTTCGGATAAAGATAACGTTTGCATATTGACCTCTATTTTAGTTGACTAAAATTCTGGTCATAGTTTACTGCGTAAAGCATAAAACGTAAACCGTAAAACGTAAGGTCTTTCCAGTTACGTTTTACGCATTACGTTTTACTTTTCCAGATAGCCACCGCGGCCTGTCCCAGGGCCAGGCCGCCGTCGTTGGCGGGCACTTTTTGGTGCAGGTAGAGGGTGAAGTTGTGGTCGGTGAGCAGTTCGGCCGTTTTCTCCAACAAGGTCACATTTTGCCAGACACCGCCGCTGAGCGCAACTTCGCTCAGGCCGTGCTGCCGGCGCAGATGTTGGCAAGCGGTCAGGCAGAGGTGGGCCAGGCTGTTATGGAAGCGGGCGGCAATCCGGCCAGGGGCAACCCCGGCGCGAAGATCAGCGACAACGGCCGTTACCAACTCCCGCCACTCAATCACCCCCCGTTCTTCGTCCGGGTGCAGGGGATAACGGCCGTTTTCCCCCGGATCAACACATGCTTCCAACAACATCGCCGCTTGCGCCTCATAGTTGACCGTCTGCCGCAAGCCGATCAGCGCGGCCACGCCGTCAAACAGCCGCCCCAGGCTGGAGGTGAGGGGGGTGTTGAGGTTGGTTTGGAGTTGGTGGGTAATGCTGGGTAGTGCGTAGTGCGTAGTGCGTAGTGCGTGATGGACGGGGGGTAAATTTTCGTTCCAATCGAGGTCGGCGGTGTGGAGGAGGGCCAGGGCGATGCGCCAGGGTTCGCGGGTGGCTTTGTCGCCGCCGGGCAGGGGGAAATAGTCGAGGTGATACGGCCGTTCATACCCCGCGTAATCGGCCAGCAACACCTCCCCACCCCAGATGGCCCCATCCTCGCCGTAGCCGGTGC
Organism: Anaerolineae bacterium; assembly: GCA_007123775.1. GTDB lineage: Bacteria > Chloroflexota > Anaerolineae > Promineifilales > Promineifilaceae > SLGK01. The sequence continues at coordinate 7,088 of SLGK01000335.1, forward strand.
CGTCGAAGGAGAGGCCGATGAGAGGGCGGTCGCCGCTGAGGCCGTGTTCGGCCATGCAGGCGGCGATGTGGGCGTGATGGTGCTGAACGCCAACGGCCGTTAACCCTTCCCGTTCGGCCCGTTCCAGGATGTAGCGGGTGGCCAGATAGTTGGGGTGCAGGTCGTAGGCGAACAGTTCCGGCGTGACGCGGAATAGTCGCTGCAAATGGTCGATGCCCTGCTCAAACGATTGCAGCGTTTCGTAATTTTCCAGGTCGCCGATGTGGTGGCTGAGGAAGGCGTAACGGCCGTTTGTCAGGCAAAAACTGTTCTTCAACTCGGCCCCCCCGGCCAGAATGGGCGGCGCGTCCCAGGGTAGTTTCAGCGGCGTGGGGGCATAGCCTCTGGCACGGCGGAGGGGGCTGACAAGGTGCAAGATAGGGTCTGTTTTGCGTGTAGTGATAGGCATAACTCGCATAACTGAATCATCACAACGAGTCTCAATGGGGCGGTCGTGGAGAAGCAGGGCATCGGCCAGGGGAGCCAGCCGCTCACGGGCCTCGTCGTTGTCGGTGACGATTGGCTCTTCGCTCAGATTGCCGCTAGTCATGACCAGGGCAGCGGGGAAAGCGGCGGCCGGTTCCAGCAGCAGGTAGTGGAGCGGTGTGTAGGGCAGCATGATGCCCAGATGATTTTGCCCCGGCGCGACCGATTCGGCAATGGGGCAGTCGGGCCGTTTTTGTAGCAGCACAATCGGCCGTTCCCGGCTGGTAAGCAGTTCCCGCTCGGCTTCGTTGACGTGGCAAAATTGTGCGGCCGCTGCTACATCATAGACCATCAGGGCAAACGGCTTGTCAACCCGCAATTTACGACGGCGCAGTTCGGAAACGGCTGTTTCATTCAATCCATCACACGCCAGATGAAAACCACCCAATCCCTTAATCCCCAAAATCCGCCCCCCGGCCAACATCTCTCGTGACAATGCGAGGGGGTCACTATCAACTATCAACTCCTCCAGCCACACGCTTGGTCCACATTTTGGGCAAGCCACCGGCTGGGCGTGGAAGCGGCGGTCGAGCGGGTCGTGGTATTCGGCGGCGCAGTCGGGACAGAGGTCGAAAGCGGCCATCGTGGTCAACGGCCGATCATACGGTATATCACGAATGATGGTGAAGCGCGGGCCGCAGTTGGTGCAGTTGATGAACGGGTAGCGAAAGCGCCGGTCTTGGGGGTCAAACAATTCTCTCAGGCAATCGCCGCAAATCGACATATCGGGCGAGATGGGTTGGAAAGCCCCGGCTACCGGCTGGGAGGGGATGATTTCAAAGGCGGTGGCCCCGTTGGGTGAGGTGGGGCTGACGGTCAGGCTGTCAATCTGGGCCAGGGGAGGTAGCTCGGTTTGCAAATCACTGACAAACTGATCCAGAACGGCCGTTGCCCCATTCAGCTCTATCTCCACCCCGGCCGAACTGTTCCGCACCCAGCCGGTCAGCCCGTGGCGCTGGGCCAGCCCGTAAACAAAGGGGCGAAAGCCAACACCCTGGACAATGCCAGTTATGTGGATGGTACGGCCGTTAATCTCGCTCATAGTTTCAGAACGTAAAACGTAAAGCGTAAAACGTAAGGGCTTCTATTCATCCGTTACGTTTTACGTTTTACTCATTACGCTTTCTATTTTAGCACACAGTTGGGGCAAAACGGCCGTTACCGCATCAGATAGCTTCTCCTCGTAGCCAAAGGAGTCGCCGGTGACGGTGAACAGGGTGCCGCTGGGGGAACGGCCATATAGCATCTCCGCCATTTTGAGCAAACCGGCCGGATCGCAGGTGTGGCTAAACGACCCGCTCGCCGGCAGAAACGGCTCTACTGTATGGCAAACAATCTCTCCCGGCTCGCCGACGGCCGCAGCGTCAATAAAGATCACCCGGTCCACACGACTGATCGGCTCAGCCAGTTCCGGCGTTAGTTGATGGCAGGTTAGCACAGAAACGGCCGTATGCCGCTCTGCCAACATCTCAGCCGCCACCCAGCCCAACCCGTCGTCACCCCGCAGCGGGTTGCCGTAACCGATGAGCAGTGTGTGAGACATTGGTTACAACCCGTAAAGCGTAAAACGTAAAACGTAAGTGGTGTCTGCGAAGCTCATTACGTTTTACGCATTACGTATTACGCTTCACGTACTACGTGCCACCTCATCCACCACCTCACCCCCCGCATCCACAAGCTGCACCACCATTGGCATCTGGCCAAAGGCGTGGGTAGAGCAGCTCAGGCAGGGGTCATAGCAGCGGATGACCGCCTCAACCCGGTTCAGAATCCCTTCACTGATTTCCTTACCGTTGCCGCGAATGAAGTGGCGGGCTACCTGGTAAACACCCTTGTTCATGGCCAGGTTGTTGTTGCCCGTAGCAATGATCATGTTGACCCAGGTAATCAGCCCTTTCTCGTCAATCTTGTAATGGTGCAGCAGCGTACCACGCGGCGCTTCGGCCATGCCAATTCCTTCAAATTGATTGGCCCGCGCATAGGCACGCACGTGCTGATTGAGGATGCTGGTCTTGTTCAACAACTGCTCCATCCGCTCGATAGCGTAAAGGACCTCGATTAACCGGGCGTAATGGTACTGGAAGGAACTGAGAACCGCGCCGCGCTGCAACATGCGGAATTCGGCCCACTCCTCGTCGGCCAGCGGCGTACCGCAGCGATCAACGATATTCAGCCGGGCCAGCGGCCCTACGCGGAAAATGCCTTCAGGGTAGCCGTGCGGCTTGTAATAAGGGGATTTCAGATAGCTGTCCGGCTCGACCGCTTCACTAATGTAATCCATGTAGCGAGTCGGGTCCAGTTGGTCGGCCACAATGTTGCCCACTGCGTCCACAATGCGAACCTTGCCGTCGTAGAAGGCCAGTTCACCCTTTTCATCCACCAGCCCCATAAAGAGCGTGGGGAAGTTGGCAAAGGTACGGATTTCGGCATCAAAGTCACCAAACACCCCTTTGTACCACTCCAGCGTGCGCCGGATACGCATCATGGCGTCGGGTATCTTGGCCATGATCTCGGCATGGTGTTCTTCGGTCAGGGGGGCGCTGACGCCGCCGGGCACAATCCAGGCGGGATGGATGCGCTTGCCGCCCAGCAGTTCGATAATCTCTTGCCCAAACTGGCGTAGGGCGATACCGTCGCGGGCCAGGTCGGGGTAGGCTTGCAGCACGCCGAAGATGTTGCGCGTGGCCGGGTCGGAGTCCATGCCCAGCAGCAGGTCAGGTGAGGAGAGATGGAAGAAGCTGAGGGCGTGGGACTGCACCACCTGGGCCAGGTTCATGATGCGGCGCAGGTCGGCGCCGGTTTCGGGCACCTGAACCGCCAGCAGTTGGTCACACGCTTTGGCCGACGTGACCAGGTGGCTGACGGGACAGATGCCGCAGGTGCGGGCGGTGAGGGCGGGCATTTCTTGAAACGGCCGTCCCTTACTCAACATCTCAAAGCCACGGAACTGGGTCACGTGAAAACGGGCATCGGCCACACGGCCGTCGTCGTCCAGGTGAATCGTTATCTTGCTGTGCCCTTCAATCCGGGTCACAGGGTCAATCATTATTGTTTGCGTCATAATTTTCTAATCCTGTTGGTGATAGTCTGGTGGTCTTGTAGTCTGGTGGTCTTTAATCATTGACTAACGACTACTCGACTAACAACTACTTGACTAACGACTACTCGACTACTGGACTAAACACCAAAATAGGTCTTACCTGAAACGTCCGGGATACGGCCGTTTAACAGCTCCGTCAGCACATAAAAGATCGTATCGGCCGAGGGCGGGCAGCCAGGCACAAACACATCCACGTCAACCACATTATGCACCGGCACCGATTTGTCCAGCAGCGGCGGAATCACCTGCACTGGAATATGCTGGTTATGCTGCGCGTTTTCCAGATAAGCCCGCTCCAGCACAGGCTTCGGTCCAAACAGATTCCGCATTCCGGGCACATTGGCCGTCACGGCACAGTCACCCAATGAGACCAAAATCTTGGTATGGGCACGAACCTTCTTGATCTTCTCGTAATCTTCTTTGTTGCTGACCGCGCCCTCAATCAGAGTCACGTCCACCATTTCCGGGAACTCTTTAGCGTCTACCAGCGGACTGTAAACCAGGTCGGCCAATTCAGCCACGGTCAGCAGCCGTTCATCAATGTCCAAAAACGACATATGGCAGCCCGAACAGCCATCCAGCCAGACGGTTGCGATTTTTGCTTTGCTCATCGTTATACTTTCCTTATCACGTAGTGCGTAGTTCGTAGTGCGTAATGGATTGCTCAACTATCTACGCAATACGCAATACGCAATACGCTCTACTCATCCCGCATCATCTGCAAATAAGGCAGGAACTCCCGCCGTTTGGTCATCTCGGCCACGGAACGGCCTTTGGCTACCAGGGCACCGGTGGGGCAGACCTGAACACATTTACCACAACTGGTGCAGGTCATCGAGTCACCCCATTCTACATTCAAATCGTAAATAATGCGGGATTCAATGCCGCGACCGGTGATCCCTTTGGTTTGTGCCCCTTCGATCTCGCGGCAGACACGCACGCAGCGGGTACACAAAATGCAGCGATTGTGGTCCATCAAAAAGTAGGGATGGGAAGCATCAATCGACATTTCCGGCGTCAGATAAGGCACGCCGACGTTGGTGTTGCCCATGCGGGCCGCCATACCCTGCAAGTCACAGTGACCATTAGAGACACAAACGGCGCAGACGTGATTCCGTTCCGAAAAGAAGAGGTCCAGAATCATCTTGCGGTACTTCACCAACTGTTCGGTCTGCGTTAGTACCTCCATTCCCTCTTCGGGATAGGTGACGCAGGCCGGCAGCAGCCGGTCAGAGCCTTTGATTTCTACCAGGCACATGCGACAGCCGCCGCTGGCCGAGAGGCCCTCAACGTGACAGAGGGTAGGAATGTCTATGCCGTTTTGGCGGGCCAGATCCAGCAGCGTTTCGTCTTCACGACCGCCAATGTCAATGCCGTCAATTTTTAGGGTTTTAATGCGATATCGTCTCATGAGATTACCTCTCTCAGGGGTATGCGGTCGGTGTTTTCATGGTCCTTGATGGCCGCCAGATATTCTTCGCGGAAATAGCGCAGCGTGCTGACCACCGGATTGGGTGCGGTTTGACCCAGGCCACACAGACTGGTACGGCTCACCATGTCACATAATCTTTCCAGCATATTCAGTTGGTGCATGGTGGCCCGGCCCCGTGTGAAATCATCCAGGATGTTGTACATGTGGACGGTGCCCACGCGGCAGGGAATACATTTGCCGCAGGATTCATCCACGCAGAACTCCATGAAGAATTTGGCCACGTCGATCATGCTGGTGTCTTCGTCCATGACGATCATGCCGCCCGACCCCATGATGGAGCCAAGTTTGCGCAGCGATTCATAATCAACGGCCGTATCCAGATGTTCAAAAGGAATACAGCCACCGGACGGGCCGCCGGTTTGCACCGCCTTACAACGGCCGCCACCGATGATACCGCCGCCAATATCATCCACAATTTCGCGCAGGCTGATACCCATTGGTACTTCCACCAGACCGGCATTGACCAGGCCGCCGGCCAGAGCAAATACTTTAGTACCTTTGCTCTTTTCGGTGCCGATGCTGGCGTACCAGTCGCCGCCCTTGCGAATGATGGCCGGCACATTGGCAAACGTTTCTACGTTGTTAATGAGGGTCGGTTCACCCCACAGCCCCATTTCCGCCGGGTAGGGCGGCCGGGGGCGAGGATGGCCGCGCCCGCCTTCAATTGAGGCAATCAGGGCCGTTTCTTCGCCGCAGACAAAGGCGCCCGCGCCCAGCCGGATGTGGACGTTAAAGTTAAAGGTTGTGCCCATAATGCCGGTGCCCAGGATGCCCTGCCGTTTGGCCTGGCGGATAGCCATTTCCAGCCGCTTGATGGCCAGGGGATATTCGCCGCGCACGTAGATGTAGCCTTCGTCAGCTTCCACGGCATACGCGGCCAGGGCCATGCCTTCTATGATGCGGTGGGGATCGCTTTCCAGGATGCTGCGGTCCATGAACGCACCGGGGTCGCCTTCGTCGCCGTTGCAGATGACGTAACGCTTGCTGCCTTCCGATTTGGCTACCGTGACCCATTTGAGGCCGGTGGGGTAGCCGCCGCCGCCCCGACCGCGCAAGCCACTGCGAATCACCTCGTCAACCACCTGGCTGGGGGTCATCTCGGTGATGGCGTGGTAAAGGGCGGCATAACCCTCGGCGGCGATGTAATCTTCGATGCGTTCGGGGTCAATTTCGCCGCTGTTTTCCAGGGCAATTTTGACCTGCCGCTCGAAGAAGGGCATGTTGAGGGGCAGTGCCAGCCGCTTGACCGGCTTTTTGCCGAGGGCTTTGACAATGTCGGGCGCGTCTTCGGTCTGGACTTCGCGGTAGATGGCTTCGGTACGGCCGTTTGACTCTAAAGCAACCAGTGGCGCCGCCGAACAGAGGCCGAGGCAGCCGACGCCCTTGACGCGGCAGCTTTCCTTCTGGCCGTTGCTGCCGACTTCATTTTCTAAGGCTTCTTTGAGCAGTTCGCTCTGGGCCGAACGACAGCCAGCAGCCACGCACACCTTAAGCGTGTGCGGGAATTGGGTGGCTGTTTCCAGTTCGGCCGTTTTGATACTTTCCAATTTTTCATTCATCGTTATTGGCCCTCCCGTTTGCTTGGGCGTTGCGGGCGTTTAGCCATTCTTCTGCCTGGGCGATGGTTTGATCCACAGTAATGCGGCCGGCGATCAGGCCATCCATGACCGCTACCGGGGCCACGCCACAGGAGCCAACGCAGCGGGCGGTCAGCAGGGAAATCTGGCCATCGGCCGTTGTTTCACCAGGACCGATGCCGAATCTCTCTTTGAAGGCGGCCAGCAGTTCCGGCGCGCCGCGAATATGACAGGCCGTGCCGGTGCAAACCACGCAGGTATGTTGTCCGGCCGGCTTCATGGTGAACAGGTGATAAAAGGTAGAGACGCCATAGACGCGGCTCTGCGGTACGCGCAGGGAACCGGCCACGTACCGCAGGGAATCTTCGTCTAAATAACCAAACGCCTCCTGGACGGAGTGCAGGGTCTCGATGAGGGAATGGCGGGCAAAGCCATTGCGCCGCATCGTTGCCTGTACCAGCCGCCACCTTTTATCGTCAGACGGGGGATCGATTGTGGGAGCTTTTATCATGGTTGGTCCTTTTTAATGCGTAAGGCGTAAAACGTAATGCGTAATGCGTAACAGGTTTCGCAGATACTTTTTACGTTTTACGTTTTACATTTTCCGTAATCCATTCCAACCACTCGGCTACACCTTCGCCGGTGCGGCAGGAGATGGGGAAAGTTACCAGGCCGGGGTTGAGCATTTCAACGCCCCGGCGAAAGTAATCCATGTCGAAATTGATATAAGGCAGTAAATCTATTTTGTTGATGACCAGGGCATCAACACCCTGGTAAATACCCGGATATTTGTACGGCTTGTCGTCCCCTTCGGGGATGGAAGCGATGAGGACGTTTTTGTGTACACCTAACTGGAAGTTGGCGGGGCAAATGAGGTTGCCCACGTTTTCGATGATGAGAATGTCGTTTTGGTGGAGGTCGAGCTGATCCAGGGCCATTTGCACCATAACGGCGTCGAGATGGCAGTCGCCGCCGGTGTTGATTTGCACGGCCGTTGCGCCCGCCGCCGCCGCCCGGTCGGCATCAATCGAGGTAGCTATATCCCCATCAATGACAGCCAGACGATAACGGCCGTTTAGCCCCCGGATCGTCTCTTCAATCAGGCTGGTCTTGCCCGCCCCCGGCGAGGCCATAAAGTTCAGCCCCACCACCCCGGCCTCATTCAAGCGGGCCAGGTTGGTGGACGCCAATCGTTCGTTGGCATCCATAATTTTTTCTACCACGGCAATGCGTTGGGTCATGCTGTTAATTCTCCCGTTCTGTTGGACACGTATTGCGTATTGCGTATTCCGTAAAGGTGCTACGCAATACGCAATACGCACTACGTACTATCTACTCAACGTCAATAGCCGACACATAAAACTCCTGCCCGCTCAGCACCTTGACCGAAAAGCTCTGGCAAGCCGGGCAGTTGGTTAACTCGCGGGCCAGGGTGTATTGTTGGTTGCAATCTTGACATGCTAACCGGGCGGGGACGCGCTCGAAGTGGAGCCTGGCCCCGGCGCATAGGCTGTCTTCGCTGATAATGTCCCAATAAAACTGCACAGAATCGTCAATGATGCTGGATAGTTGGCCGATGACCAGGTGAACGGCCGTTACCCGCGTCGCCTGGGCCTGTTGGGCATGGCGTTGGGCAATGGCCAGGACGTTCTCAGTAACCGACAGTTCGTGCATGGTAGGAGTGTAGTAACGAATGGCCGTTGACAACAGTGTATTATGTCATAAATTGAAGGGGTATGAGATCACATGACAAGAAACGGCCGTTATCAAGCCAATAACGCCGCCAGTTTCTGCTTCGACTGTGCCTCAATCTGCGTGTGCAGGCTCTCACCGTGACTATCCATCGTCACGACCGCCGGGAAATCTTCCACCCGGATGACCCACATTGCCTCTGGCACGCCGAACTCCAGCAGATGGACCTCAAGCACTTCCTTCACCGACTGGGCAATAAAGCTGGCCGCACCACCGATGGCATGAAGATAAACGGCCGGCTGCTCCTGGCAAGCCTGTAACGTTTTGGCCCCCATGCCCCCTTTGCCGATCACGCCCTTCAAGTTGAAATGACGAATTACGTCTGACTGGTACACCTCTTCCCGAATGCTGGTCGTCGGCCCAGCGGCCACAAATGAGTAAGAGCCATCCTCATGCGTTTTGACAACGGGGCCGCAGTGGTAGATGACGCCCCCATCCAGCAGCTTCTTTAGCTCTGCATGCAGCGGTTCATCTTCCGATTGCACCGGCTGCTTGATAAACCGCTCAATCATGAACTTGTGCGCCGCATCACGGCCGGTCACAATGATACCACTTAACTCTACCGTATCGCCCGCTTTCAAGCTGCGGATTGCCTCATCTGATATAGGTGTGGTCAACTTAGGCATATTGCACCTCCAGGCCCGTCTGGTCAAAGGTAACGTCCAGGCTGGCGCGCCGGTTAGCCCAGCACATGTAGGCCACCGAAACAAAATAGCTGGCCGGCAGGCGATGCTGCGCCGCTATCTTGACCCCCAGGACCGTCGTGCTGCCGCCAAACCCCATCGGGCCAATGCCCAACTGGTTAGCTTCCTCATAAATACGCTTCTCCAAAGCCGCCAGTTGGGGATCAGGATTCACGTCGTCCAGCGGCCGGAACAACTGCTGTTTGGACTTGATATAACCGGAACCCCGGTCGCCGCCAATAGCAATACCCAGCACGGCCGGGCCACAGCCTTGCCCCTGGGCCTTATGTACGGCATCCAACACCACGCGCCGCACGCCTTCCAGGTCACGGCCGGCGCCCAGACTACCATCAGGCAGCTTGTACTGGGTGGACACATTTTCACAGCCACCACCTTTCAGCAGCAGGTCCACATGCAGCGCATCTTCATCCCATTCATGGAAATGGATCGTGGGAAAATCTTCACCTGTGTTGTCGCCACTATTGGCCCCGGTAACGCTGTCTACAGCGTTGGGGCGCAGATAATTCTTTTCCGTTGCTATAACCGCCGCCCGGCGAATTTGATCGCTCAGCCGCCGCGTGGAGAAGCCCACCGGATATTTAACCTCAAAAATAGGCGTGCCCGTGTCCTGACAGATTGGCGTACTGTCCCGCTCGGCAATTTCCACATTCAGTAAAATAGTGTCCAATGCGCCTTCAGCGGCCGAACCGGGCTGTTCGTTTCCTTTGGCCTGGCTTAATGCCTGGCGCATATCTTGGGGTAGCTGCGTAGCCGCGCAGCGAATTAGTTCGACGAAGTGGTCTGTCAAATCTACTGTTTTGTAATCCATTAAAACCTCCGCGATTAATATCTATAAGCGTTCAACATGGGCATGGCCACATGATGATTGACAATGACGGACGACCGACGACGGCAGACGGAGCGAACACTTCCATCCTTCGTCCTGCATCCTGGTTTCCGAAGCGACTCTACCACAATCCAGCGTTTACCAGACACCAATGATTCTCCACCAGATACCGCCAATTCCGAGCCAGATGACGATATTAACGACGCTGATGAGAAAACCAATGCGCCACCAGTCCGCCATAGGCACGTAGCCAGAGCCAAACAAGACAGGTGCCGGACCGGTGCCGTAATGGGTCATGCTGCTAAATAGGTTGCTAAAGAAAGCCAGGACCAGCGCGGCCAGTAGCGGCGGTGTGCCCACCACGATGGCTACAGCCAGGAAGGGGGCATACATGGCGCTTACGTGAGCTGTGTTGCTGGCGAAGAAGTAATGGCTGTAGAAGTAAACCAGGGACAAAATGAGGAAAGCTGTCACCCAGCCATAACCACCGACTGTAACACCCATTCGCTCGCTGAACCACGGGATTAGACCCAGGTTATTTAGCTGCGTGGCCATCATCACCAGGGCGGCAAACCAGACCAGGGTATCCCAGGCACCGCGCTCATTCAGAACGTCGTTCCAGTTGAGTACCGTCGTAACCAGCAGCACAGCCAGACCAATCAGGGCGGCTGTCGTGGCCCCCATGCCGAGGTATTCGGGTCCCAAGATCCACAAAACCAACAGCAGGATGAAAGTGGCCAGCATGATCCACTCGCTGGTTTTCATTTTGCCCATTTCGGCCAGTTTATCTTTGGCAATCTGGGACGCGGCCGGGGTATCGGTAATCTCCGGGGGGTAAATCTTGTAGATGAGGAGTGGAATAAGAATCAAGCTGATGATGCCCGGTACTAAGGCGGCAATGGCCCAGCCCGTCCAGGTTATTTCCACGCCCTGGGCACCGGCCAGTTCGGCGGCTAGTGGGTTGGCAGCCATGGCCGTTAAGAACATGGCGCTGGTGATAATCGTGCCCTGAAAAGCAGCCTTTGTTAGAAAGGCGCCCAACTTGCGGTTTGTGCCGTCATCGGCGTTGCTGCCATAGGCTTTGGCGATAGAAACCAGGATGGGGAAAACGACACCACCGGCCCGTGCCGTGTTGCTGGGAATGGCGGGGGCCAATACCAGGTCGCTGGCTACCAGGCCATAGCTGAGGCCGAGTGATTTCTTACCCAGTGCGGCCATAAATAGATAGGCGATGCGTGCCCCTAGCCCTGTCTTGATGAAGCCTCGTGAGATGAAGAAAGCCAGGACAATGAGCCAGATAACGGTGTTGCCAAAACCACTAAGAGCGGCCCCAACAGGCAATGTGTTGGAAGCGGCCGTTACCATGATGCCGATCATCGCTACCGCCCCCATCGCCAGCGGTTTGGCGATGATGCCAACAATCGTAGCGACAAAAATGGCAAAGAGTTGCCAGGCTTCTGGCTCTACGCCTTCCGGTATGGGCCACAACCAGATAGTTGCCCCAATTGCTAAGGGAACTAACCAGCGTAGCAGGTAATTAAACTCAAATGGTTGCAGGACATCCCGCATTTCTTTTGTAGGTGGCTTAACAGAAGTAGCCATGAAATTGAACCTCCTCAACTGTGGGTTCTTTGGGAATCCAGGAGAATGCCAGGTAATTGGTAACATGTACCCAGACAAATCCTGCACGTCCATTTGGCGGCAACCTTCTTGAAACCCCAAAAGACCCGTTGCAAATTCTGGTGATTAAAAACCTATAGTAACTACTAAGCCCCAGAGTGGTGCGAGGCACTAGCCGAACGGTTTTAGTCAATCGCAACTCCTGTGGCCAGTGCCTTGCACCTGAGTAGTTACAACCTATAAAAGATTAACGTGAGCGCCCGTTAAACTATAGTGATGGCTATCACCACCATTTGTGATAAAAATCACAAACAAATCCGCGAACGGCCAATGTGAGTGGCTGTCCTGTTAACCCACAGGATCGGCGTGTATTAGTGTTTAAGAAGCTTGTGTCGGGAAATCGCTAGCAGCGAGATGTAAGAATCACAATCTGTGCAGGGGGTGGGGCGGCCATCACATATCCCAGGTCGCGTCACCATAGAAGTCGCCATGATCCTTGTTGAGAAAGGCTTCAATAGCCGCCCGCCGCTCGCCCAGGCGAAAAAGAGGGCCGTGGCCAGGATAGCAGACTGTTTCATCGGGCCAGCTTAAGACGACGTCGCGCAGGGTTTGACAGGTTTGCTGAAAGCCTGCCACCGACCAGGTTTTGCCGGGTCCACCGTCAAAAACGGTGTCGCCAACAATAATGCGATGGTCATCATCAATAACAAAACAGACCTGATTGCCGATATGCCCCGGCGTATGGACAACCCGCAATGTAAACATCCCCACAGCTATAAGGTCGCCATCCGCCAGCCAACGATCGGCCGTAACAGGTACACCGTTCGGTTCAGGCGGGCCAGGGTGAGCCATTACCGGCAATTGCATCTGGTGACGCATTTCAGCCAGCGCACCCACATGATCCGGATGCGTATGGGTTAACAGAATGGCGGTCGGCTGGCTATTGATCAGCATGTCGGTCAGAATCTCTGGGTCAGCGCCGGGGTCTATCAGAACACTCTGACTGGAGCGGGGGCAGATCAAGGCATAGCTGTTCATGCTCCAGGGTCCTACCTGGCGGCTCTTGAGTTGTAGTTGGTTCATGGTTTCTCCTTATGCCGCTACCACAGCCAGTTCAATCTGGATGAAATCGCCGGCCGTTATCTGCAAACTTCGCATCGGTTCCAGGTAGCGCTCTGTTGTTGTCAGACTGGCATGGCCCAGCATTTGCTGAATCTGGCGCAGATCTGCGCCCCCTTTCAAAGCGAGGGCCGCCGCCGTCCGCCGCAGGTCGTGGGCGGCAATAGTTGCCTCTCCTTGCCGGTCGGTAAAACCGGCTGCCAGTACGTGTTCCTTGACCAGATTATAAATTGCCTGCGCTGATAAATGACCATCCGTACGCGAACCGCCTTTGGTTCGCACAGACCCGGCCAGGCTGCCGTCCTTGTTCAGGGCATGGAAAATGCGTCCCTGGAAAATATCTATGGCCTCGGCCCAGCGGTCTAACGCTACTTTGACCCACGGGGGCAAACCTACCGAGCGTACCCGCCCTCGCTTGCCTACCAGATCAATGATAGCCCAACGGCCGTCTCGCTGTTGGACCATTTCCCAGGTTAGACTGGCTACCTCTGAACGGCGCAGGCCGGTACCGACCATAACTGCCAGTACCGCCTGGTCCCGCACCGCTTTCAGCAGCGGTATCTCTTCCCGGCGCCAGCGATAGACGGGGGTGTTTACCAGCGTCTGCGCCTGAGCCACCGTTAGCCAGTTGCCAGCCCGTACCCCTTCCTGCTTGACGCCTCTTACCCGCTCCACGCCGTAGGCGAGGGGAGGGGGGACCAGGCCGTTATCGGCCGCTTCGGCTGCCAATTTTCGTATAGCTGACAAAGCCTGGTTGATGCTGCTGCGACTTTTGCCAGCCTGCAGCATGGTTTCCCGGTAGGCGTTGATGGTGGCTTTGGTGAATCCGGGACGGCCGTTCTGCTCGTACCAGTCCAGGAAATCAATCAGGGCGCGACTGTAGGCCCGTTTGCTGTGCGGGCTGTCTACACTCTGCGTTACCAGATCGATGATGGCATACCAGTCATCTTGGGGCGTAAGGGCAATGCTTTGTGTTTCCATGCCCCTATATTATGTCAATTTTGGCTGGTTGTCAATAGCTTTTGTTAACAATCCTTATCATAAGGTATTTTATTCTATTTACAGCGGCATACGTTCGGCTGTTGCGTCAAACTTGTAGGATCCCACAGTTTTTGAGAACTGTTCCTTAGTTTTTGAGAATCCATTCCACAATTTTTGAGAATGCCGTTCCACAGTTTTTGAGAATAGCCTACTGCAACGAAGTTATCCCGTA
>SLGK01000121.1 GCA_007123775.1 Anaerolineae bacterium
CCCCAATATGCGCCGCCTGGAAAGGGAAGTGCGCGATTTGGGTGAACAATACCACATGCCCGTAGACCCGCGTGCGGCTATCTGGCAGTTGTCGGTGGGCGAACAGCAGCGGGTGGAGATTTTGAAGCTGCTCTACCGCGGAGCCGACATTTTGATTTTGGATGAGCCAACGGCCGTTCTTACCCCCCAGGAATCACGCGAACTGGCCCAAATTTTGCGTAACATGGCCAACGAAGGCAAATCGATCATCTTCATCAGCCACAAGCTGGATGAAGTGATGGCCTATTGTGACCGCGTGACCGTTTTGCGTGACGGTAAAAGCGTGGCCACGCTCAACATTGATGAGACGGATAAGGCCAAACTGGCCAAAGAGATGGTGGGGCGTGAAGTGTTGTTCCGCGTGGCCAAAGAGGCGACCAAACCAGGCCCCAAAGTGTTGGCACTGGAAAACGTCAGCGCCCTCAATAACAAAGGTCTGCCCGCCTTGAAAAACGTGTCGCTGGCGATCCACAGTCAGGAGATACTGGGTATTGCCGGTGTGGCCGGTAACGGGCAGCGTGAACTGGCGGAAGTAGTCACCGGTTTGCGCCCCACCACCGAGGGTCGTATCTGGCTGCATGGCACGGAGATGACCAACCAATCCTCACGCAGCTTTATTGAGGCGGGTGTGGCCCACGTGCCCGGCGACCGGCTGGGCATGGGGCTGGCCGGTAATTTGCCCATCAGTGACAATCTGATCATGAAGGCTTACCGCCAACCGCCGATTGCTTCCGGGCCGCTGCTGGTGCCGCAAGCAATCCGCCGTTTTTCCCGCAAGCTGGTGCAGCAGTTCCAGGTAATGACGCCCAGTATTGAGACCCCGGCCCGTTTGTTGTCAGGTGGCAACCAGCAGAAGGCGATTTTGGCGCGGGAGATTTCGGCAGGCGAGGAGTTGTCGGGCGCGGCCCCGGCCCTGCTGGTAGCCGACCATCCCACGCGGGGCCTGGACGTGGGCGCGATTGAGACGGTACGTAAGACGTTGTTAGAACAGCAGCAGGCGGGAACGGCCGTCTTGTTCATATCCGAAGACCTGGATGAGCTGCTCGCTGTCAGTGACCGCATTGCCGTTCTGCACGGCGGCGAAGTAATGGGTATTGTGGACCCGGCCACAGTCACGCTCGACGAGCTGGGATTGATGATGGCAGGAGAAAAGAAATCGTGATGCCTTTTAGCCTGAAACTCGAAAAACGCCTGGAAATTTCCCGAACAGCCACTTTCCTCGTACCCATTGTTTCCATCGTGCTGGCTTTGTTGTTCGGGGCCGTTCTGCTGCTTCTGGTCGGGGCCAACCCGTGGCAAACCTACCGCGCCATGCTCGAAGGGGCCTTTGGCACGCCCGCCCAGTGGCAGGAGGGACGCTACTTCAACCTGATTGAGACATTGGTTAAGGCTACGCCCCTCATGCTGACCGGCCTGTCGGTGGCGGTGGCCTTTCGCATGCGCTTCTGGAACATTGGGGCCGAGGGGCAGTTGGTCATGGGCGGCGTGGCGGCAGCGGCCGTGGCCCTCTGGATACCCGTCATTTTCCCCGGCCTGCCCGAAAGCCGTTGGATTTATCTGCCTCTGATTATCATTGCCAGCATGGTCGTGGGCGCGATCTGGGCACTCATCCCCGCTATCCTCAAGGCCTACCTGAAGGTGGACGAGATCATCACCACCCTGATGTTCAATTACATCGCCATCCTCTACTACCAATACCTGTTTAACATTGTCTGGAAAGACCCTGAGGGCTTTGGGTTTCCGGGCACGGCCTTGATACCGGAGTTCACCCGGCTGCCGCGCATGACGGGCCGGCTGCACTGGGGCATCATCATTGCCATTGTGGCCGCCATTGTGGTCTGGATTATTATGGACCGCACGCGCTGGGGGTACGAGATTCGGCTGATTGGCGAAAGCCAGACGGCCGGCCGCTATGCGGGCATTAGTCTGGCCGGCAGCATTTTGCTGGTCATGTTTCTGTCGGGCGGACTGGCCGGGCTGGCGGGCATGTCGGAGGTCACAGGTATCTCTTACCGGCTGCAACGAGGGCTGGCCATCGGGTCCGGCTTTACCGGCATTATTGTGGCCTGGCTGGCCCGCCTTAATCCCTGGGGGGTGCTGCTGGTGGCCTTCTTGCTGGCCGTCCTCTTTGTGGGGGGCGAGCAGATCCAGATAACGATGGGGCTGCCCGCTTCGGTGGCCCCGGTCTTGCAAGGAGCGATTTTGCTGTTTGTGTTGGGCGGCGGCGTCTTTACGCGCTACCGGCTGCGGCTTGTACGCTCAGTACCGCCGGCCCCGCCTCCGTCAGGAACGGCCGTTGATGTTGAAGAAGTGAAGCCACTGGAGGGTTAACCAAATGGACCTGACGATTTCAATTCTGTCGATTGCCATTGTGGCCGGGGTTTCACTGGTTTACGCTACCATTGGTGAGATTTTTACCGAGCGGGCCGGTATTCTTAACCTGGGTGTGGAAGGCATGATGATCATGGGGGCCGTCACCGCCTTTGCCGCCGCCCTGCATTCGGAAAGTGCCTGGGTGGGCGTGCTGGTAGCCATGCTGGTCGGCGGCAGCATGGCCCTGATCCACGCCTTTTTGACCATCAGCCTGCGGGCCGATCAAGTGGTGTCGGGGCTGGCGCTGACCCTGTTTGGCACCGGCCTGTCCAGCTTTTTGGGCCAGCGTTTAGGGCCGGGTGGCTCACCGCTGGTGGGTTTAATCGGGCCGCGTTTTCGCTCCGTTTCGGTGCCGGTGCTGAGCGATATTCCCGTGATCGGGCCGATTTTGTTTAACCAGGATTTGCTGGTCTATGCGATGTACCTGTTTGTGCCGCTGACCTGGTACTTTTTGTACAAAACGCGACCGGGCCTGCACCTGCGGGCCATTGGTGAGAGTCCGCAAACGGCCGATGCCTTGGGCGTCAACGTCTTCAAACTGCGCTACTATTACACCATATTCGGCGGCATGATGGCCGGACTGGGCGGGGCGCATCTGTCGCTGGCTTATACCCCCGGCTGGACGGAGCATCTGACCGGCGGGCGTGGCTGGATTGCCATTGCCCTGGTCATCTTTGCCACCTGGGATCCGCTGCGGGCGGTGGTGGGTGCGCTGTTGTTTGGCGGCGTGAATGCCATTCAGTTCCGTTTGCAGGCGATAGGGACGACTATTCCGTCCAGTTTACTCAATATGCTGCCCTATATTCTGACCGTGGTCGTCCTGGTGGCTATCACCTGGTTTGAGTCATTCCGCAAGCGCGTTGGCCCGCCGGCGGCCCTGGGACTGCCCTACATGCGGGAAGAACGATCGTAGTAGGCTTTATACTTAATAACCCAACAACGGCCGTTTACGGGCACGGTTTTTGGTTTTCTGTCGCAGGTAAGCTATGCTTGGGCGACTTGTTTACCTGATCGGAGAAATTCATGAACTGGAAATCGTTGCCCTTGTATGTCGCCATTGTTTTGTTGGGTCTGTTAGCTACTGCCGGTCTCTTCTTCCGCAACCAGAATGAGACGGTTGGTGCTGAAGCCCCCCTGTGGACGGCCGTTGCCGCCGAGCAGTTATTCACCCCCTACAACCACAACCGCTGGATCATTCCCCAGCGCTACCTGACGTATGCGCTTGATTTGCCCCAAATGAGCGGTCTGTTGGCCGGCGCACCCCTGGAATTTACGCCGGAAGGTCGTGCTAACCCGCTCATCCTGTCCCTGCCCCTGCCCAACGGCACCCTGGCCGACTTCGCCATCGTGGAATCACCCATCATGGAACCGGAACTGGCGGCCAAATTCCCCGACCTAAAGACCTACGCCGGGCAGCGGGTTGACCAACCGGCCACAACCGTTCGTCTTGACGTGACCCATCACGGATTTCACGCCATGATCATGTCGCCAGACGGCACCTTTTTTATCGACCCCTACCAGCGGCAGGACACGCGCCATTACCAGGTCTATGACAAGCAGGATTATGAGCGCGAAACTGGATTTATTGAGCTGGGTACGCTAGAAGTGCCCGGCCAGGAAGCGCACGTAGCCAGTCAATCAACCATTCCCACCGGGCCGGAACTGTATGTCTACCGGCTGGCCATGGCCGCTACGGGCGAGTACACCATTTTTCACGGTGGCACTGTGGCCGATGGCCTGGCCGCAATTGTCACGGCCGTTAACCGCGTCAATCAGATGTACGAACGAGACGTGGCCGTGCGCCTGGTTCTGATTGCCAATAATGACCTTATCGTCTACACTAATCCCGCTACCGACCCCTACACCAACAACAACGGCCTTCTGATGCTCGGTGAAAACCAGGCCAATCTGGATGCCGTGATTGGCAATGCCAACTATGATGTGGGCCATGTGTTCAGCACGGGTGGCGGTGGTGTCGCCACGCTGGGCGTGCCCTGCGTCACCGGCTTCAAAGCGCGTGGCGTCACCGGTTTGCCCAGCCCCATTGGCGACCCGTTCTGGATCGACTACGTTTCCCATGAAATTGGGCATCAGTTTAACGCCAGGCATACCTTTAACGGCAATGCCGGTTCCTGCGGTGCCGGCGGCCAGTGGACCGGTGCCACCGCCTTTGAACCGGGCAGTGGCACGACGATCATGGCCTATGCCGGTATCTGTGGTGCCCAAAATATTCAGCCCAACAGTGACGCCATGTTCCACATTGGCAGCATCAATGAGATGGTAGCCTACTCGCGCCAGGGCGCCGGCAGCCAGTGTGCCGCTATCGTCAACACCGGCAACAATCCGCCCACGGCCGACGCCGGTACGGGCGGCTTCACCATCCCCCGCAACACACCCTTTACCCTGACCGGCGTGGGCACCGATCCCGACAATGATACGCTGACCTACAGCTGGGAGCAGTTTGACACGGGTCCTAGCGGCCATCCTAACAGTCCAGCCGGCAATGCCCCGCTTTTCCGTGCCTTTCTGCCCAGCGATTCGCCGTCACGCACCTTCCCCCAATGGTCGGATATTGTCAACAATACCCAGACCCTAGGGGAGATTTTGCCTTCTTATACGCGCTCGCTCAGCTTCCGCTTTACGGTGCGCGATAACAATGTGTACCCCAGTGCGGGCGGGGTTGACTCAGCGCTGATTACTTTCAACGTAACGGCCAATGCCGGTCCGTTTGTGGTGACGGCGCCCAACACGGCCGTTACCTGGCCCGGTTACAGTACCCAAACAGTCAGTTGGGATGTGGCTAATACGGACGTGACGCCGGTTAACTGCACGGCCGTTGACATCTTCCTCTCGACCGATGGTGGCTACAATTATCCCCTTACCCTGCTGACCGCTGCGCCCAACAACGGCTCGGCGTTGGTGACGGTTCCGCCTCTTAACACCGACACGGCGCGGGTCAAGGTGAAATGTGCGACCAGCATCTTCTTCGATATTTCTGACACCAATTTCACTATCGAATCAGTCCCCAGCGCCGTCCTGGCAATTGAGAAAACGTCTGAGCCGGCCTCGGAAACGGCCGTTGCTGCCGGCCAGCCCCTCACCTACACCATCACTGTCAGCAATACCGGCGATCTGTCGGCCACCGCCACCATTACCGACACCTTTAGCCCGCTGTTAGCCGATCCCGTCTGTAATGGCGTGCCGGGCGACCTGGCCGTCAGCCTGCCCCTGGATGTGGGTGAGACGGCCGTGTTTGTCTGCACCACCACGGTTGCCTCGTCGCTTAGCCTGGCGCTGGTGCAGACGGTTGATCAGGAGCAAGTGGGGCCAGGAACGGCCGTTACCTTTACCGTCAGCCTGACCAACAATACCCCCCTGCCCTTGACCCAGCTTCAGTTGGACCTGCCCTACAGCGCCTACTGCACCCTGACGCCCGACGATTTCTTGCCGCTGCCGGCCGGTGGTAGTGTCAGCTTTACCTGCCCTAACGTGCTGATTGAAGAGACGTTGGACTATACGGCCGTAGCCGAAACCAGCCTGACGCTTGAGAACGTCGCCAGCGCCGCGGCCCCTGAAGCCGCACACCAGGGCGAAATCTTTAGCGACTTGCTGAACCATCCCCTGCCGCTGCTTGAGACCAATGCCATCAGGGTGACGCTAGTAACGACATATGACAGTTACCTGCCCTTTATCGGTCGTCCCTAGCAGAACCATCTTGCCGTCCGTTGGTGTCATGGTTAGCTACCTAGCTCTTCAAGTGAAACCAAACCCTCTTTAAGGGCATAGATAACCGCCTGGGTGCGATGGGCTAACTGTAATTTAGCCAAAATGTTGCCCACGTGGGTTTTGACCGTTTCTTCGCCAATGGTCAGGGCCGCGGGGCCGGGCAAAAAGAGTAGGAAGCGCGGGCATAACCGTTTTGAAGACCACCACTTCGGTCCAGGCCTCAGAATGCTCTTTGGTTTCCCAAAACGTCATGACGATAATCCAGGGCCACTCGTGCTTCCTGTAATTCCTGATATAGTTGGTCGCCGCGTGGTATATGGCGGAGGCTGGCTACCGCAGCCAGCGCCTGGTCGTACAAACCACAGGCACCTTTCACCTGCTCTTGACCAATCAGCGCTTTGGCCAACGCCCCCAGACTTTCGGCCAGGTTCAGATTGTCCCCTAATTTCTGCCAGGCAGCAATGGCTTCACGAAAAGGTGATTCAGCCTCAGTATAACGCTTTTGCCGGAGGATCATGTTGCCCAGGCTATGACAAATATGGGCGTACAGAGTGAAATGGATGTCCGGCTGGCGGGCTATGGTTGCATAGGCTTCGCGCAATATGCTCTCCCCTAGCGCATATGCTTCCTGGTAGAAATAGACTACGGCGATGTTATATTGCACGATCAGTTTTTCTAACCAGAGGGGGGTGTTTTCTAGCTGTCGCTGGGCTTGATGGTAGGTCAGGAGGGCCTCGTCCAGTTTGCCCTGCCCTTGCAGTGTAATGCCCAGGTTGCTCAAAACGCGCCCCAATTCTACCGGCCGTGGCAGCGGTCGCCATAAATCGATGGCTTTGGTGTACCAGTCAACGGCTTCGTCTAGCTGCTCAAGCGATTGATGAATCAGGCCCAGGCTGTTGGCGGCTGTGGCTTGCCAGGCATTGCTTTGCTGAGCGGTTTGGGCCGATTCCCAGGCGGTCAGCCCATGTGCTTTGGCTTGATTGAATTGGGATTGCTGCCGGTAATCTTCGGCGAGTTGAAAAGAAATCTCGCAGGTGATCTGGCTGTTGTTGGGGAGAGGTTCAATGAGCGCGGCTGCTTCCTGGTGAACGGCCGTTGCTTCCGCTAACCGATTATGCAGCCGATACAATTGCCCCAAGCGGCTTAAAAAACGAGCGTGTAATGTGCGGTCGATGTCGCAAAAACGGCCGTAAATCGCTTCATACAACGGTATCCAGGCCGGCCATAAACCGCTGTTTTGCACCGGCAAAAAGGCGGCCAGCGCCAGTTCCAATGCCTGGCGGCGCGTTGTCTCCGCGCCCAGCCCCATCTTAACCGCCCGCAAAATGTTGTCATGCTCCTCCATAAAAGTCTGGAAGCCGTCCAGGTCAGCCACAAAGCCCGTCCAGTAATCCAGGGCATGGCCCACAATAGCCACCCCTTCTTGCACCGAGACCCCGTCTATTGTGGACTGTTTAGCCGCTGCTCCGTTCATAAGAAATCGCTGGGATAATGAATAATTTCGGTCTGCAAAAAGGATTTGGTCAGGCTGTGGATTCGGTAACGCATCTGCTCGGCCCAGGCCGAACCATGGGTTTCCAAGAGGGAGCGGTTGAGCAAATCTTCAATGGCGGCACTCACGTCCCGCAGAGTCAGATCAGGGCAGAGAGAGGCAATATAGGCCAGGTTGGCCCCGGTGGCCGAATCGGGTGTCTGCATCACCTTGAGAACTGTCTGGCTTTCCTGGCTTAAAGCGTGCCAGGCCCTCCAGTAGATATACCGGTACATTTCCTCGATCCTGGCTTCTACTTTCAGTTCGGTCAGGTCCTGGAGAATGGCAGGTATGGTGTGCTTATCGGAAAGGCCGACGATTAATTTGAGGGCCAACGGATTGCCCCCTACTTTCTGGTGAATGGCTTCTATCTGTTCGTTAGCGGCGTTGGCCAGTTCCAGACGGCCGATCTTACGCGCATGTTGGCGGATAAGATCAGCAGCGGCCCGTGCCGGCAAGGCCGAGAGCGGCTGGACAAAAAAGTGGTTGTTGTCTACCGGCCGGTGGCGGGACGTTACGATAAATTTGCTGGGCCGGGCCAGGTTATGCAGCGCGTCGGCCAGGTGAGAGATGTCATCTTCAAAGCCATCAATGAAAATCAGACAGGGGCGGGATTTGAGCAAATGGGTCAGCTGTTTTTCAGTTTCGGCCTGGTTGCTGGTCGGCAGGCCCAATTCCCTGGCCAGCGCGGCCAACAAATTAGCCACCGGCAGATTGCCGGATTCAAGATAGATTGACCCTATTTTTTGAAAGCGGAGCGTGGGGATAATTCGGCGGATGGTTTGGTCAGAAACGGCCGTTTTCCCCAACCCACCCAAACCGGTCACGGCAATCAGCCAGGCATGATCAGGGTCCAAGAGCGCTTCTTGTAACCGGGTCACAATTGCTTCCGCCCCAAAAAGGGTATCGTAGGTTGGTTCCTTACCCAGCCCTTGCAACAGTTGTGCCACTTGCTGCTGGCGTGCGTTCTGCTCCCACTGCATCAAAATAGCAGCCAACTGATCAATGGCTTTGCGCTGCTCCCGGTCCACTTGATACCGGTTGTCATAGCCCAACTTGTGGGCAATGCCGCGCATGGTGAGCCGGTCAATATAATGCAATTTGAGGATTTCGGCCCAGCGGGGATTGGTTTCGGCCAATTGGTTGATGCCGGCCAGCAGCAGCTTGCCGCAGGCGATGAGCCAGACTGATTCCGACTCCTCATCCTCCGCCTGCAAACGTTGCCGCAAGACAAGCAGTTTTCTGAACAACGGTGGTATGGGTTTACCGGTTGATATGCCGCTTAAAGCAGCAGCCGTTTCCTCCTTAAAGCGGCTGAGAGAAAAATCTTCATTTTCCACTTGGCAACAACCTCCCTCTGACAGTAACGATCCATGGCCAAGAAAAGCTGCAAATTTTCGTCACAACATTATGCACGATTTCTCTAAAAAGCGCACGGATTTGCACACATTCACACGCATTTTGACCTGTGCCCTATGATAAACTGTGGCCATTGGTTCCTCAACCGGATGGTGAATGTATTGGTGCACAAACAAGCAAAGATGTTTCCAGTCTTGATATTGGTCGCTTCGCAATTTGACGAGGAGTTTGTGGTGCGCTGCCTGTGTCAGATGCGGCAACAAGAAATCAATATATGGCTAGTCGGCCTTTACCCAGGTCTTTTGACCGGCATAAATGGTGTCTGGCTGCGACCGGATGAGAGCCTGGCCGATGTTGATGCAGTTTTGCAGGGGCAGGTTCCGCGGTTGCTGATTCTGCCTGGTCCGGACCACTGTACGCTGCAACTGTTGTTAAACCCGCGTGTTCACGAGTTGATTGAAATGACGTTGGCGGCTGGCGGGCTTGTGGCGGCCGTAACGGCTAGGACGCGGGATTTGTTGGTTCGTAGCGGATTGGTTGCCCCGGAGGCTGAGCGGTGTTTTTTGTTTCAGGAACATTCGCCCACAGGGGAATTCATTGAGGATTTGATAGTCGCTTCAAGCTTAACGCTGCCCCTTGTTGGGACAAATCGAGCAGCAAAGTAAAAATCCTGTCTGTCACTGGTAGAAACCCATTTCAATACATTTTTTTCTGTTTTTATCAGACCCATAAGGAGGAGAAAAATGATACACCGTTCTAAGATACGTCTAGGCTTTTTGTTGGGGACATTGGCTCTCTGCCTTGTTATCGGCCACATCTTTTCCCAGCAACAAGTTCAAGCGGACGCTCTGTTAACTTCGCCTACTATTGTTATTGAGCCGGAAGCGTTATCGGCCACCCTGCCGGCTGATGAGCAAGCAAACTATACGTTGACAATTAGCAACACTGGAACCATTGTTTTGAACTGGTCTATTCAGGAGGCTTACGGCTCAACTGGCCCTAGCCAGGCTCCCCTACTCAACAGTTGGTCAGAGGGTTTTGACGACGTGAGCCTGCTGCCTGGACTGGGTTGGGTGGCGATCAATAACAGCGAGCCGTTGGGAACGACTGCCTGGTCACAAGGAAGCCCCAGTACATTTCCATCCCATCA
Source organism: Anaerolineae bacterium (assembly GCA_007123775.1). GTDB lineage: Bacteria > Chloroflexota > Anaerolineae > Promineifilales > Promineifilaceae > SLGK01. The sequence goes on from SLGK01000121.1 coordinate 10,179, forward strand.
AGGCGCGCCTAATTCTTACATCGCCGCCAGCTATCTGAGCGCCGGCCCTGATGATGACGCCGTCATTAGCAATTGGCTGCTAACCCCAGAAATCACCATGAGCAATAACGACGTCCTTAGATTCTGGACGCGACACCCTGGCGATGGCTGGGCAGACCGTTTGCAGGTGCGCCTTAGCACGAATGGCAGCAGCGCGGATGTTGGCGATACCGCTTTCAGTGTTGGAGATTTTACCCAATTACTGCTGGACATTAACCCGGAGTATGATCCGACCGGTTATCCGATAGTTTGGACAGAATATACCGTATTGATTACCGGGTTAAGCGGGCCAACAAACGGCCGTATCGCTTTCCGTTACTTTGTGGAGGATGGCGGGCCGTGGGGAAACAACTCTGACTACGTGGGAATAGACACCTTATCTTATACGGCACCTTGTGTTAGCCCAACGGATGTTCCCTGGCTTTCAGTTGATCCCACCGATGGCGCTACGTTACCGGGCGCATCAACCCCAGTGACCGTGACCTTAGATTCAACCGGTTTAGGGGTGGGCAGCTATTCGGCCTATTTGTGCGTGAGCAGCGACGACCCTGATAATCCTGTGGTACAAGTTCCCGTTACGTTAGATGTCACTGAACCCCAAGACCCGCCCGTTATTGAATTTAGTCCAACAGCGATTGACATGGCCGTAGCCGAGGGAGGTCAAACCAATCAGATTCTAACCATCAGCAACAATGGGGAAGCAGATCTCGACTGGTTCATCGAAGAAGCTGAGGAGGACACCTGCGCTACCCCCGGCAACCTGCCCTGGCTAACCGTTGATCCGGCCAGCGGCGTCACCGCGGCCGGCCAGCCCAGCCAAACCCTGGTCACATTCGATGCGACCAGCCTCTCAGTGGGCAGCCATACCGCCTTTCTGTGTCTCAACAGCAATGACCCCGATACACCGTTGGCCTCCCTGCCAATCACCTTAACCGTTTTCACGCCCCCCGATCCGCCGATTATTGACGTCAACCCCGACAGCCTGGCATCGACGCAACTGGTCGATACACAAACAACCCACACCCTCACAATTGGCAACATGGGTCAGGCCGATCTGGAATGGCTGTTTGGCGTGCCGTCTACGCTGTATGACAACGGTCCTTTCATCACCAGCTACGGCGATGGCCCCAATGGCGCTGATGTCAGCCTGTTTCAAGACATCAGCCTGGGATTGCTCACCAACGGTTACGGTGTGATGCTGACCGGCAGCGGACCACAATTCCGCATAGCCGATGCGTTTACGATAACCGGCCCCAGCGGTTGGCAGATTGACCAGATTCGCTTTTACGCTTATCAGGTTGGATCGGGCAACAGCTCCACTTTGACCGGCGTCAACTATCGCATTTGGGACGGGATGCCGGGCGCTTTGGGAAGCAGCGTCATCTATGGCGACACAACCAGCAATCGGATGATCGCCACGGGCTGGACCAATGTCTATCGCTACGCGGAATCTGCAATTGGCGACACGAACCGCCCCATTATGTATCTTGATGGTGAAGCGGGGCTGTATCTGCCGCCGGGAACGTATTGGCTTGATTGGCAGTTGGACGGCAGCCTCTTCCAGGGGCCGTGGCAGCCGCCGATTACCATCCTGGGCGAAGCGACGACCGGCAATGCGCGGCATTTGACGCCCACCGGCTGGACGGACCTGGTGGATGAAGCGACGGAAACGCAGCAGGGCGCGCCCTTCCAGCTCTGGTTGGAAACAGCGGCGGAGAATTGTGATGATCCAACGGCCGTTTCCTGGCTAACCCTCTCTCAAGATAATGGCGTAACGCCTGACCACACCCCCTCTATGATCGAGGCCACCCTCGACTCAACAGGGTTGGCTCCGGGTGTGTATACAGCTACCTTGTGCATTATCAGCAACGACCCCGTAAACGTTGTAGTACAGGTCCCCGTTACCTTGACTGTCTCTGCTTCATCAGGACATCAGTTATTCCTGCCTCTGGTCACAAGACCATAACTGAGGCTACTCAGAAAAGTCTGGCTTTTTAGATATTGGTCAGCCAGTACCAGGGGTAAAAAGCCATACTTTTCCTTTTTCAGCAGGCTTTTAGCTCAAACCGGAGGTTATAATGATTGTCCCCCTACTACTCAAAACAGGCTTGCGCTTAGCGGCCATTACACTCTTGCTAACCTTATTATTCGTACCCATGTCAGCCGCAACAGCCGCCACTCTTGAAACATCTGATTTTGGCGTGCCGCTAGAACAAGTTTTGACTCCGGACGGTCATCTCAACATCCCGCCCGGTTTCGTGGGTAGTATAGACCCCGCTGGTTATTATCTGGCCAGCGGCCCTGACGAGACCCCCCGCTTTGCCCCCAGTGCCGATCCGCCCAACGTCAGCTTCGCTACTGACAACAGCAACTGGGACCCACGCTTTTCTACATCATATATGAGTAGTTTGGTTCGTGCGCTGGTTTGGGATGGCGCCAACTTGTACGCTGGTGGCGACTTCTTAGGGGCCGGATCATGCGTCGGTTGCAACTATATCGCTCGTTGGGATGGCAACGAATGGCAGCCTTTAGGTAATGGGGTTAACAATATGGTGTTTGCTCTAACTTTAGTTGGCAGCGACTTGTACGTTGGCGGCGATTTCAATGGACTGTGCAACAACGCCGATTGCTCTGCTACCGCCGCCAATGGCGTCAACCGCCTCGCCCGTTGGGATGGAGCCAATTGGCACGCGCTGGGCTTTGGCGTGAACAATTTGGTTAGATCTCTGAGTTCAGACGGAACGAATTTGTATGCCGGCGGCAGTTTCACCAGGCTGTGCGCTAACGCTGACTGCTCCGCTGCTGCCGCCGCCAATGGGGTCAACCGAGTCGCTCGTTGGGATGGGGCCAATTGGCAACCTTTAGGCTTTGGCGTGGACAGTGTTGTTTTCGATTTGGTCTCAGACGGGACAAATCTGTATGCTAGCGGCGGGTTCACCAGACGATGCGTTAACGCCGACTGCTCTGCTACCGCCGCCAATGGGGTCAACCGCGTCGCTCGTTGGGATGGGGCCAATTGGCAGCCTCTGGGCTTTGGCTTGAACAGTACTGTCACCGCTCTGAGTTCAGACGGGACAAATCTATATACCGGCGGCAGTTTCACTCTACGGTGCGCCAACCCGGACTGCTCCTCTACCGCCGCCGCCAATGGGGTCAACCGCGTCGCCCGTTGGGATGGGGCCAATTGGCAGCCTTTGGGCTTTGGCGTAAACAATACGGTTCTCACTCTGAGCTCGGACGGGGCAAATCTGTATGCGGGTGGCAATTTCACCCGACTATGCAACAATGCTACCTGCACTGCTACCATCGCCGCCAATGGCGTCAACCATGTCGCCCGTTGGGATGGGGCCAATTGGCAGCCTTTGGGCTTTGGCGTGAACAATTCGGTTTTCACTCTGAGTTCAGACGGGACAAATCTGTATGCCGGCGGCGTTTTCGCCAGACTGTGCGACAACGCGGACTGCTCCGTCACCGCCGCCAATGGGATCAACCACCTCGCCCGCTGGGATGACGCCAATTGGCACAGCCTGGGCACAGGCGGACAGGGAACAGATAGCTCGATTTCGGCTTTGGCCTGGGATGGCAACTATTTGTATGCTGGTGGACAGTTTAGAGCTGCCGGGCTGTGCGTTGGTTGCAATCGTATCGCTCGTTGGGATGGTACCGCCTGGCACTCTCTGGGCCACGGCCTAAATAATTGGGTTCGCACGCTCAACTCAGACGGGACAAATCTATATGTCGGCGGCACTTTCACCCGACTGTGCGCCAACGCCGACTGCTCCGCTACAGTCGCCCCCAGTGGATTTAACCGCGTTGCCCGTTGGGATGGGGCCAATTGGCACGTGCTCGGCTTTGGCGTGAACGGCACTGTTACCGCTCTAAGTTCAGACGGGACAAACCTGTATACCGGCGGCAGTTTCACTCGACTCTGCGCCAACGCCGACTGCTCCACTCTTGCCGTCGCCAATGGGGTCAACCGCCTCGCCCGTTGGGATGGGGCCAATTGGCACAGTTTGAGCTTTGGAGTTAACAGTGGGGTTGAAGCCCTGAGTTTAGACGGAACAAATCTATATGCCGGTGGCGATTTCACCTTGCTGTGCGCCAACGCCGACTGCTCTGCTACCGCCGCTGCCAATGGCGTCAACCGCCTCGCCCGTTGGGATGGAGCCAATTGGCACGCCCTGAGCTTTGGCATGGACAATACAGTGTCCGCTCTGAGTTCAGACGGGACAAATCTATATGTTGGCGGCTGGTTCACTAGACTGTGCAGCAATGCCGACTGCTCCGCTACCATCGCCGCCAATGGCGTCAACCGCCTCGCCCGTTGGGATGGCGGCAGTTGGCACGCCCTGGGCTTTGGCGTGAACAATTGGGTTAACGCTTTGAGTTCAGACGGGACAAATCTATATGCTGGCGGCGTTTTCACTCTACTATGCACCAACGCGGACTGTTCCGTCACAGGCAACACCATAAGCCGCGTGGGTCGTTGGGACGGTGCCAACTGGCACACAATGGGCAATGGGTTAAGCGGCACGGCATTGGCTCTAGCCTGGGATGGCGACAGCCTTTATCATAGTCTTTACGTCGGCGGCGGGTTTGGCGTGGCCGGCAATACCGCTTCGGCACGCATCGCCCGTTGGCGGTTGGCGGCGGTTTGGGACGGCGAAGGAGGGGACAACAACGCCGCTACGGCCGCTAACTGGAGCGGCGATGTCGTGCCTTCGTCCACTGACGTCATCATTTTCGACAAAACTTCCAGTAAGGAAGCGGTTCTTAACGCTGGTTTCCCAACGACGCTGCGGGGCATGGTCATTGAAAATAGTTATGGCGGGGTTATCACCCAGACGAACAATCTGGCGTTAACGGCCGATTTGCAGGCGCACGGTGGCGTTTTGCACATTGCCGATCCGGACGACCATAGTTTCACCGTTGGCGGAGAGATTTTTCACACCGGCGGCGTATTGCGCCAGGCGCGGCCGGTAAACAACGCTTCTGTCCCCTTCCTGCTCATTGACGACGGCGCGGCCAACGTCAAGTATCGCGGCGTCGATCTGGACACAACCGGCAACGCGAACGACCTGGGCGACGTGACGGTATCGGTACGCGCCGTCAACAGCGCCGCCGGTAGCTACTGCACCGTAGACGGAGATGGGTCGCCAGCTTACGCTGACCGCTGTTACCAGATTTCACCGATAAACAATGGCCCGGCGACAGTGCGTTTGTGGGCGCTGACTGATGAGTTAAACGGTATTGCTGAGGACGATTTGTCGGTTTATCGTTTCGTTAGCGGCAGTTGGGTTGAGCTTGACGACGGCCGTCTTACGGGCAACGATGGCAATGGTTACAGTTTCGCCGAAGGGAATACAGCGGGCTTTTCGCACTTTTTGTTGGGCGACCGTGATGATACGCCAACGGCCGTTTCCCTTCAACACATTCAGGCACAAGCAAATAGCACCAGGGGCGCAATTGCCGTTATTTTTGTCATGCTTTGTTTATTATCGGGCGTTGCCCTAAGCACATTAAGGAGGGAATAATGAATTCCAATTATAAGTCAAACAGACCTGTTCTTTCTCTACTGATTGTTTTCTTGCTGGCGTTTAGTCTATTAAAACTGATGTGGTTTTCTCTACAGCCATCTTCAGTTCAGGCGACTATGGCCACAACGTATGTTGTGACCAAAACGGCCGATACCAACGATGGCGTTTGCGACGACGATTGTTCCTTGCGCGAAGCCATTATTGCCGCCAACAATAACCCAGGTATGTCCACAATTATTGTTCCGGCCGGCGTTTACCTGTTAACCATTCCCGGCCTTTTTGAAGACGAATCGGCGACGGGCGACCTGGACATCACCGACGATCTTATTTTGCAAGGCGACGGGATTGACCAGACCATTATTGACGGCAATCAACTAGATCGCGTCCTGCATATCCATAACAGCAACGTGCATATTACCGGCGTGACGATTCGCAATGGCGACCTGTCGCCCTATCCTCAAACAACGGGAGGCGGTATATTGATTGATAGAGGATCGCTTTCATTGGTCAATGTGAAAGTGTCCGGCAATAAGGCATGGCGCGGTGGTGGGGTGGCCCTGCTTGACGAAGGTTTTCTGGAAATTGACAACAGTGAAGTAAGCGGCAATGAGATCAGGGGGTATATGGCTTACGGAGGAGGCATTTATGTTGCTTCCGGTTACCATGAGAATGAGGATAGCTCACTAATCATCACCAACAGCCTGATTAGAGAGAATATGGCCATAGGTGAGGGCAATCCCCCGGTTGGCGGCGGTATCATGGTTCATGCCCCGTGGTCGAAGCCGGTAACAGCCACCATAGCGAGTTCCGTAGTCGAGTTCAATGCAATTCACTATGTGACCAGTTGGGGCGCTGGCGAAGGCGGCGGTATTTATTTCAGCAACGACTCTGGTCCAGTGTATAGACCTGGGGGATTATCAATTATAGATACGGTTATACGTCACAATGTGGCGGATAGCGCGTCAAACCAGGGCGATAGTCCGTCTGCCGGCGGCGTTTACTTTTTCGGGAACCGCCTATCCATTGAAAACAGCCAGATCATTAGTAATACTGCCTTAAGGGCTGGCGGGCTGGAGTTTTCCACTACCTACCAGGGTGAAAGCTATCGTATTGCCAACAGCAGTATCAGCTACAATCAGGCAACAACCGGCTCTGGCGGCGGCCTGATCGCATCGGTAATGCCTGACGCAGTGCGTAATTATCAGCTAGAAATAGAAGACAGCATCATCAGCCACAATTATGCCGCTCATGATGGCGGCGGCATGTCTCTGGGTGGAAATATAATACTGACCGATACAGTTATCGCCCATAACAGCGCCGCTATGAATGGCGGCGGTTTGACTGGGGGCGGTCGCCTGGTTCGCAGCGCCATTCACCACAACAGCGCTGGCGGAGATGGCGGCGGTATTCATGGGTCCGATGTTTTGCTTGACGCCAGCGTGGTCCACCACAATACGGCGGGCGGCAGCGGCGGCGGCCTCATTATGCCTGCCGCCTATAACCCACCCCCGGTAGCCAATATTATTAACAGCACCATCAGCTACAACACCGCTGCCGAGGCGGGCGGCATTCACCATGCCGTAACCAGCACCAACGGCTGTTTTGGCGCTTTTCTCCATCTCAAAAACAGCACTATTGTTTATAACACGGGCACAACGGCCGTTGGCGGTCTGCTCAGCGACCCCGGCGGATCAGATGATCCCGAGTGTACACCCGGCAAAAACCCCGGTATTTTGGGGGAAACAACACTGGTCAATACCCTGCTGGCCCATAATAGCGGTGGCAACTGCAATATTTTCACCAGTGACCAAACGGTATCACTTGGTTACAATCTTTCCAATGACGCCACCTGTCTCCTTCTACAAGCCGGAGATATTGTGCAGACAGACCCTCAGATTGGTCCTTTGCAAGACAACGGCGGCAATACGCTAACGCACGCGCTGTTGGCGGGAAGTCCGGCAATTGATGGCGGTACGGATGCTCACTGTCCGCCCACAGACCAGCGTGGCATTCCCCGCCCCTACGGCGCACGTTGCGATATTGGCGCTTACGAAGCGGAAATATTACAGCCTTATCTGTACGTCAACCCCAACGAGCTTACCTTTACGGCCGTTGCCGACGCCGCCAGCCCCACCCCACAAACCATCACTGTTGCTAACAGCGGCGCTGGCGAACTCACCTGGACGGCTAACGAAACGATACCCTGGCTGACGTTGGGCAGCTACGGCGGCCCGGCCCCATCGGTTATAACCGTAACGATTGATACGACCGGGCTGAATGTCGGCGATTATGCTGGCCAGATCACTTTCGAGAGCGCAGCGCTCGGCAGCCCACAAATAGTCGATGTCACCTTGCATGTGATAGATGTTGCCACGCTTCTGCAGAATGGTGATTTTGAACTGGGTCGAGACGGCTCCTGGCAGAACGATTACTTGCTGGCCGAGGCTTATCAATTCGCGGAATATACCATCCCATATTCCGGGAACTGGAGCGCGTTCATGGGCGGCGTCAATGGTTTCGCCGACTCAATTTCACAGGTCATCACACTGCCAAGTGGCGCTAGTGATTTAACGTTGAGCTATCATTACTTCATTCAGTCAGTTGAAACACAATGCCAGTGGGACCGGGCTGAGGTTCGCCTGAATCAGGTCGTGATAGAAACCCATGGGCTATGCACAGCAACCAATACGGCTGGATGGGCTATGAATAGCATCAATCTTGATGACTTTGCCGGCCAGGAAGTTAATCTCCAATTCTATGTTGAGACAGACCACCTGTTTAATCCCAGCCTCTTCTTGATAGATGACATCCAATTAGGTTTTCTACAGCCCTCAGTGAGTGCAAACTACACGAAAGGTGCGCCGGGCAGTTACTTCATCGTCACTGCGGCCAATTTTCCCCCCGACTCCCCGGCAACAATAAGCGCTAACGGGCATCTCTTGACAACGCTCAATACTGACTCGACCGGATTGCTCAGGTTTATCCTCCACGCTGGCGATGGCGTAACACCTGGTTTGTATGACATTGCCGTTAGCGCCAATCCTTCAGCCTCAATAACAGTTCGTCTGGATGGAAATGCGCCTGTATGGCCACTTGAAGGGGAAGACCCGGTCATTGACCTGCCCGAAGAGATTGAGCCAATTGAACCGGGCAGTTTCATTTACCTGCCCATCATACTCCGATGAGGGGTGGCCAAACCGCTCCGGGCTTTGTGCGGGTGGTTGGGAAAAGGATCTGAGCGGGGTGAGACGCAGGTACAAGGAACTGCGTCTCAACTGGCTGCTGCGGTTGGAGCGGAAGATCCTCGCCCTTTCCCACGGCATCTACACCATCATCTACCTGGGACCGACGTTGGCAGTAACCAAAGATTTATTGTGGGAGAAGACACTGCTGCTGGAGAAGCGGCTGCGGGTTTTCTGGAAGAAGCGGCGGACAACTTGGGGCATATTAATCAGTTGCGGCAGGTGATGCTTGGTCTGATTTAGCGGCTGCGGTTGTGGTCGGGTGCCAGAGCTGACTTGGCGTCGTTACAATGCGGCGGTCATGGTGACATAGCCGCGAATCGCCACGATTGAGTAGAGCCCACCAGCATTGGTCGGTGGCAAAAAAACCACCCATCCCATATTGGTTGCTACAATTTGTAGGCGCTCTTTTCGCTGCTGACAAGCTGCTCGTATATCCACGATTCGAGAACTGGAACCTGACCTCCACCAACCGAAAGTTTACGCTATCTGTTTCGCAAAGATTGGGTTGTTATAAAAAGCAACAGTGACATTTGTCACTATATTATGAACCGAACTTTTGCTATGCTGCATTTTAGCGCAATATACCCCTGCGTTCCGGGGATGCCGTTTATTTTTTGCTTCTCATACAAGGGATGAGCATCATGTCTGACAATCGAATAACCCATCTGTTCTTAAGTGTTATAATGGCGCTTCTGTTTGTTGCCTTATTCCACATGGTCATTGTCAATGTGCCCCCTCAGTCTGCTCTGGCTCAGGGGGTTTTTGCTGGAGGGAGTGGTACAGCAGAAGACCCTTATCTGGTGGCAACGGCCGTTGATCTGGACAACGTTAGGCACCATCTCGACGCCCACTTTCGGCAAATTGCCGACATCAACCTGGGCATCGCGCCGTTTAACGAGGGGGAGGGCTGGCTGCCCATCGGCGACGCCGCCAACCGCTTCAGCGGTGTATTCGATGGGGATGGTTATGTGATTTATAACTTGACGGTGAACCGTCCGGCCGTCAACTATCAAGGCTTGTTCGGCTACCTGGACGGGGCGACCATTAAGCGCGTCTACCTGGAAAATGTCAACATCCAGGGCGGGCCATACAGCGGTGGGCTGGCCGGGTACGCCGACAACAGTGGCCTGGCCTTCATTCGCCTGCGCGGGCAGGTGGCGGGCGATTCTTATACGGGCGGGGTGACGGGCTTCATGAGCGGCGGCAGCCTGGGGCAGGCCAACGTCGCCGCTGCCGTGCAAGGCGACAATTACACCGGCGGGTTGGTCGGTTATGCGACCAGTGCCGCTCTTATCCACCAGAGCGGCAGCCTGGGGGCGGTCGCGGGCGGGCAGTATGTCGGCGGGCTGGTGGGCTATCATGTGTCCGGCAATCCCGTTATCGCCGACAGTTACAGCCGGGCGGCCGTTAGCGGCCATAGCTATGTTGGCGGGCTTGTTGGCTATATGTCCACTGCTCACATTGACCGCAGCTACAGCACCGGCGTGGTGACGGCGACGACGACCACCTATGTTGGCGGTTTCCTGGGTTACTATGGCAGCGGTACGCTGACCGACAACTATTGGGATATTGAGACTTCCGGTCAGGCTGCCAGCGGCGGCGGCGCGGGCGTCCAGGGCCAAACTAGCGCCGACATGCAGCGGCGAGCGACCTACGCCCATTACAACTTCTATACCTTGTGGCAAATTAACGAGGGGAACGATTATCCCATCTTCCAGGAATTGGGGAACTATAGCCACCCGCAGCCGGTGACTTTGGCCGGTGCAGGCACAGCGGCGAACCCCTATCTCATTACCACCGCCGACGAACTGCACGCCATGCGCCAGGTTTTAACAGCCACTTACCGGTTAGCCGCTGATATTGACCTGGCGGACACGGTTATTTGGGACAACGGCCGAGGCTGGACGCCCATCGGCGCGTCTGGTTCGGGTCAACGTTTTACCGGTCATTTGGACGGGGCTGGCTATGCCATTCGCAACCTGACCATTAGCCGACCGGCCGTTA
>SLGK01000044.1 GCA_007123775.1 Anaerolineae bacterium
TTTAAGAAGGCTTCGGTTACGGCCCATTTGCCTGTCGGATACGAAGCAATCAGGCTTTCGCAGGCATAAAAGCCTGCTTTTCTGGCCTGATATTGACCAAATTTAGGGAAAACTAAAGTATCTTGCGCTTCGAAGATCCAATTTAACTCAACTGTCTCCTGGGCGTTGAAGGAGAAGAGAAAGCCTTTCTCCGTAACCACATAAAGAATGTTGTTTGGACCAACAACCGGCGTCCCCCTGACTTTGCCAGGCTTAGCGGTAGTGAGATCTCTAATGGAGATTGTCCAATAAGAATCACCAGTAACCAGGTTTAGCGCATCAATCGTGCCATCTTCATTGGTGATATAAACAATACCATCTGGGTAGAAGGGATTGTCTTCGTCAATGACAGGCCCGATCTTTAGTCTTTTTGAACTGATGAATGTCCATAACAAAGAACCTTCAGCAGAAACAGCATAAGCATGCTTATCAGCAGTTGTCACCAGGATAATGCCGTTCTGCGTCACCACTGGAGGAATATCAAATGGCCCTTTAGTTAATTGCAGTTGGGCACGCTGGCTGCCATCGGCGTTGACCAGGATAGCCTCGCCTTTCTCAGCAACCACGAACGCACCCCCATCAGGCAAAGCCAGGGCGGGCGTCTTGGGACGGTCACCCAAGCCGTAATTGCTTATTGTGCGCCGTCGATTGCTCATCCAACCATAATGTCTCTGTTGATCGCCATTGCCAGTAGTCCATATCGATTTATTCGAGGTAATCGAGGTGATACCTGGCATCTGGCTCAATGTTGCCAGTTGGTCTGGCGTGAGGGTAGCGCCGACACCTTTGATAAGCCAGAGTTCGCTGGTAATCTCTCCGCCAACGTCCAGAACCGCCTGGGTGGCGACTTCTGTGGTAACGGCCGTAACAATGACGTCTACATGGTTTGCCACCATCACCGATGATCCTGGAGCCTGAGAATGGTTCCAGGATTGAACGGCGGGCAGGAGTGCCAGGATGATAATGATTATTGAAAACCGCCAATATGACAACATACCCATTTCCTCCAACGTGAGCCTGAATTTACGCAGTATATGCATGACCATATACTTATTTGGAAAACTGGCATAAGGCTCTGCCCGGATTATTATACCAAAAGCTTACGAAGATGCTTGCCTGTACCCTGGCTTTTGCTTCAATAACTTGCGTTTGAGCGCCAACCCCATCCGGGCCGATGAAACGGCAATGCTAACGATGGTGGTTGACAACGTGGGCATTCGCGCTGGCAAGGAAGTGGCGCAGTTTTACGCACGCGATCTATAAGCAGCCGGGTGACGCGACCGGTCAAGCTGCTCAAAGGCTTTCAACGACACTGGTCAGATCAGACGGAGGGGGGCGAAACGGCCGTACTCAACAACGGCCGTACACCCACCAACGCCAGCAGCAACAGCAGGGCAAAAACGAACACCGGCGGCCAATCCCCCAACTCGGCAAAGTAGCCAGAACTGTTGATAACGGTGTAAATCAACATCCCCAGGCCGACCAACGCGACCGGTGAGGCCCAACTGCGCTGCCGCAGCAGACCAACGCCGGCCACAATGAGGACAACGGCCGTAGCCGCCTCAGCCAGCAGGTGGGCAGCAATGGCATATGGTTCGGTCGCCAGTTCGGGTACCTGCCCCGTCACCAAAAAGAAAAACCAGGAAATGAAGATAAAGAGGCCTACAATCAGGCAGAACCAGGCTGTGAATTTCATGGAATGTTCTCCTTCAAAATGTAGGTCAAGCATCCCTGCTTGACCACCCAAACAGGATGTTTGGGCTACGGTATTCGTCCTCTGTCATCCTTCAATAGCACAATACCGCCGCACGCCCGGCGTCAGGGCCAGGAGTAGGATCAGGAGGCCGTTAACGGCCGTGGCGTATTGAATGGGCCACTGAAAGCCGATCAGCAACCCCTGCACCGCCAGCCAGATGGCCAATACAAGCACCAGCAACAGTGTACTGGTCCAGGCCCAGTGACGGCCGTTCCAGGCAAATAGCCGTCCCACCCTACCCCATAACGGCTGTACCAGCAGCCCATAAGCCAGCGCAAGCGGAGTCAAGCCCATCACCACCAGCAAAAACAGTCCGGGCAGGGTGAAATTAGAGACCGGTAGTAAGGGCAGCAGATCGCCCATTGCCAACAGATCGCCGGAGGGTTCAAGCAGCATGGCAATGCCGCCATAGAGCCCGCCAAAAGCCAGGAAAAGCAGGAAGAAGAGAAGCAGGTAAAGGGTGTAAGGTCGCTGCATCATGCGGATCCGTCCTCGAAAAAAGATAGTTCTTTGGGAACTCAGGGGGTTGGCAAGCCGTGGCACGATTCCGTGAAGCCTGAAACGTGATGCGTGACCAGTTAGCGAAGCCCATCATGCTTCACGTATCACGTCAAATCCCGCAAAATCCAAAAGACCCAAAAAGATCATTAGTAGCTACCATCATACCTGGAAAACAATCCGTGCGGATCGGCCATGTGGCGAGAATTCTACCCGGTCAACCGGCCAGGTGAAAACCGCATCAACTGGCCAGGGCCAACTACCACCAGTTGTCCGGTTTGGTCGGCGCGATCTTTGCCTACGAAATAGACGGTTGGCCATTGACCTCCAACCCATTTATTGTGTAGAATGAAGGTGTCAGTTAACTGGCATAACCACTCGAAAGCCTGATTTCTTGAGAAAGCAAGCGTGACATCAACATCGCTGCCAGTCGTTGTCAGATAACTGGCAATGAACTGTCGCCTACCTTCAACGGGCGGCGGTCGGGAGTGCAAACATGAAGGGATTCGCGCCAGCAACGATTCCCTTGACTATCTATCTGCTTGGCGGTCTCCGCCTAACGGTTGAGAGAAAAGAACTCAGGGGGCTGGAAAGGCCTCGGCTACAGGAGCTGTTGGCCTACCTGCTATTGAACCCTGGCCGGCCTGTTCCTCGCCTTAACCTGGCCACACTTTTCTGGCGCAATGCTAGCGAAAAGCAGGCGCGGGCCAACTTCCGTAATCTGTGGCACCGCTTGCGCCAGATTTTGCCCGACGCCGACTGCTTTCTTCGCAGTGACAACCAGACTGTTCAATGGCGTGCCGATGCGCCTTACTGGTTAGACGTGGCCGTCTTTGAAAACTGCCTGACGCAGGCTGGCGCTGCTGCCGCCGACGAACAAATCGACCATCTAACCCAGGCCGTTAACTTATACCAGGGCGAGCTGCTGCCCTGCCTCCACAGCGATTGGCTGTTGAGTGAACGAGAACGGCTGGCCCAGGCGTACGGCCGTGCTTTGACCCAACTGGCCCAACTGCACGAAACGCGCCGCCACTATCCCCAAGCCATTAGCCAGACGCGGGCGCTGCTGCGCCATGACCCGCTCCATGAGCCGGCTTACGCGCAACTGATCCGCCTCCACGCCCTCAATGCTGAACGCGCGGCCGCGCTGCACGCCTACCACACCTGCGCCAGCATCTTGCGCCGTGAGCTAGACGTGGAGCCAGACACGTCCACCCGCCAATTGTACGAACAATTGCTCAGCCAGCCCGCGCCACGTACGCCACAGCCGCCAATGCGGGCCGCCATCCCTCTTGTAGGGCGTGACGCCAAATGGGAACAGTTGCAGCAAATCTGGCGCCAGGCTGTCCATCAGCCGCGACTGGCGCTCATCACCGGCGAAGCGGGCATTGGCAAAACCCGCCTGGCGGAGGCGCTGCTGGAATGGGTGGCGCGGCAGGGTATCCCGGCCTTGACTGCTCGCTGTTATGCTACCGCCGCCAAACTGGCCTACGCCCCCATTGTCGGCTGGCTGCGCAGCCAGCCCCTCCCCCCGTTGCCCAACCCCTGGCTGCGGGAACTGGCCCGCCTGCTGCCCGAAATCTTGGTCGAACACCAGGACCTGCCGCCCCCCGGCCCGCTCCAAGAAGATTGGCAGCGACTCCGTTTGTTTGAAGCGATGGCCCGCGCCCTGCTCAACGGCTGTAAAGCTATCTTGCTTTTCCTGGACGATTTACACTGGTGTGACCAGGAAACACTGGACTGGCTAACGTTCCTTCTGTCCAACTACCGTGACCATAAAAGGCGACCACAACTGCTTGTTATAGCCGCGCTGCGCAGCGAAGAGATTGAGCCTGATTCCCACGTGACTCGGTGGCAGGCTGACCTGATCCAGGCCAGCCAACTGGTCACCTTACCCCTCGGCCCGTTAAGTGAGAAAGCCACCGTGACCCTGGCCGATCATGTGGCCGGAAGGCCGTTCGACCGCACCCTCGCCCCCCTGCTTTACCAAACCACTGAAGGACATCCCCTCTTTATCGTCGAAATGGTTCGGGCTGGCTTTGAGCAACAAACGCCGTTACCTCTCAACCAGATCGCCGTGCCGGCAGCCGATCACTCCCTGCTGCCAGACAGGGTGCGGCAGGTGCTAGAGGGGCGTCTGGCCCAACTGTCGCCGCCTGCCCGCGAGGTCATTGAATGGGCAGCGGTAATTGGTCGCACCTTCAACCATGGTCTATTAACCCGGCTGGTCCAACTGAATGGCGATCTGCTGGCGAGCTGCCTGGATGAATGCTGGCGGCGGCGCATCATTCGCGAGCAGGGGCATGACAGCTATTTTTTCAGCCATGAAAAGCTGCGCGAAACGGCCTATGCCAGCCTGAGCCAGACGCGGCGACGCTGGTTGCACAGCCAGGTAGCCCGGGCGCTGGCTATTGTCCACGCCTCGAATCTGGATGCCGTGGCGGCGCCTTTGGCCGGGCATTATGAAGCGGCGCAGATGACCGCGTCAGCCATTGTTTATTATCTGCGGGCGGCCGCAGCGGCCAGCCGCATTTTTGCCCATGAAGAAGCGGAATGGCTGCTGCAAAAAGGGATCGGCCTGCTACCTGACCTGGCCGCCGGCGCCGAACGTGAAAAGCTGGCCGCCCAGTTGCAAGAAGCGAGGGGGGATTTGCAGGCATGGCGAGCGCAGCATGAGCTGGCTCGCGCCGCCTATCAGGCGGCCGCAGACCATATCCCCGCCGCCGATAAACTGGCGCAGGCGCGTCTGCGCCGCAAAATTGGCAAAACAATGGAAAACGAGCGGCTGGACTACGGCCTGATAGCGGCTGCCTATGAAACAGCCGCCGCCCTCCTTGACAGCCAGCCGGCAAACACAGCCGCCTGGTGGGAAGAGTGGTGCGCCTTGCAGCTTGACCAGCTTGGTTTCTTCTATTGGTGGCAGCAGCTAGAGGGTGTGGAAGAACGGATTGCCCATGTTCACCCCTTGATTGAACAGCACGGCACGCCAGAGCAACAGGCCGACTTCTACACCTGTCTAATCCACCAGTCGCTTTTGAGTCACCGCTTTGCGCCACCGGCTACGGCCGTTACCTATGCCCGCGCCGCCCTGTCCGCACTGGCGTCTTCTACCAGCCCGGAGTTACTGGCACGGCACCAATTTGTACTTGGTTTCACGCTGCTGTGGCACGGCGATAGCGTGACCGGGGCGCAGGCTTTGCACACCGGCTTGGAGCTGGCTGAACAGAGTGGCGACGTCGTTTTGCAGGGACGCTGTCTCGCCTACCTGGTTGCGGCCGGTCGCCGCCAGGGAAATGAGGACATGGTGGACCAGTTCTCCCACCGCTGTCTGGCCATTGCCCGCAAGGCCCAAATGTTTGATTACATGGGCGCGGCCCATGCCGGGCTGGCCTGGCTCGCCTGGCGGCGGGGCGCGAGCGAGTCAGAAACAGAACGGCTGGCGCAGTTAGCCCTGGCCGACTGGCAGCGCCACGGCTCGCCCTACCCGCTCCATTGGCAGGCGCTCTGGCCGCTCATTGGCGCCTATCTGGCCCAGGGATGTCTGGCTGAAGCCATTCTCTGTGTAAAGCAGTTGTGCGATCCCGGTCAACAAGCGCTGCCGGCTGAACTGGAAGAACCACTAACCGCGACTCTGGCTGCCTGGGAAGCTGGCCGGTTTGATAGCGCCAACCGATATCTACAGTATGCCCTGACCACGGCGCAGCAGATGAATTACACTTGAACTGGGGAGCTGTTCAGTTTGTAGACATTCAGCATACGTTTCAGACTGGCGTGGGCTGCCGACAACAGCCCGCACCATAGTCGTTATTCCCGTTTGCCAACCTTTCTGTATCTGAAAGCGACTGTTTTGCACCGGCTATGCCGGGCGACCTTGTCAAGTGAGGCCTAGCCAGGCTGCCGTTGGCTGAAACTGCCCGGTAGCTGAAGGATTGACCGCCAAAGCGCCGGCAATGAAACACTTTTGAAACACCCCGTTTGCTATACTGAAACCAGTACTGTTTCTGGATTACCTCCCTAGAGAGTTGAAGCAGCTAGGCTGGCTCTGACTACAGACTGATAATGCGGTTTGTAAGTCACTACTAACCTACATGTCATTGCGAGCGATCAACGAGAGCGAAGCAATCTCCTGCTCGGCTATGCGGGAGATTGCTCCGGGCTATTGCCCTCACCATGGCCGGCTTAGTAGTTATGTTTGTAGATAGATTGGTTCGATCTTTGAGATCTTTAGTTTTCCCTAAATTTGGTCAATATCAGGCCAGAAAAGCAGGCTTTTATGCCTGCGAAAGCCTGATTGCTTCGTATCCGACAGGCAAATGGGCCGTAACCGAAGCCTTCTTAAAA
>SLGK01000254.1 GCA_007123775.1 Anaerolineae bacterium
GGGCGCAAGGTCAAGCCCTGTTTGTGTTAGAAGACTTCCGTGGTCGGCAAGGACCCAAAGGGAGGCAGTACGTCGCCTGGCAGTTGCCCAACAGCTACACGGGCAGCCACCAGCATCGTCCGCAAGGACGGCAGCGGCGCATCAATCGTCAACTCAGAGACCTGGTAATGAAAGGGATGCCGGGGAACGAGGGTAAGACGACTGAAGCGGCGGCGACGGGCGCAGGGCGTCAAAAACTGTACTACCCGACAGGCAAGCTGGCGGCCAAAGCCTTTAACCGGCGCAAAAGCGACAACTGCTACTGGCGGCAAGTTCCCGCAAACGCGGGGAGGACTAGAAACGGCCGTTACGCCATCTGGCAGCATTTGGAGCAGACTCAGCGCGGGGGAGCGGGCGGCCATGCTTAAGTCAGCCTCTTTTTTTGTTTGTCTGGTCGGAAAAAAGTGGCGGGCTTTTTAGGGATTTAATAACTATTCCTCTGGTTGATGCCTATATGTGGGGGAGGATTATGCTGATGTCTACGCGAAGCCGTTGATCCGTTGCTAACAGTAAGTGGGGTAAGCGTATACGGCTCATCAAACGGCCGTATAATTCCCGCCCTCTGTTTATGCTACACTAGGAGCATATTCGTTCCCATTGTAAATTGCTTCGGAGTGTGTAGCATGAACCGCCGGATAATTCGCCTTTTATTGTTGTTGTGGCTAACGGCCGTTTTCACCATAGCCTGCCAACAACCACCACCCGAAATCGTTGAAATTGAAGTCCGCGTCACCGCTACGCCCGCGCCTACGGCCGAAGCCATCGCCGCGCCCGCCTCAGACGCGCCCCCGACTCTCCGCATCACCCCGCGCCGCATTCATCTGACCGAACGCCGCCCCCAAATATCCCTTGCTTTTGACGAGCCAATGAACCACGAGAGCGTCAGCCGCGCCCTGCGTTTTAGCCCGGCCGTCCCTTTCAGCCAGCAGTGGCAAGAAAACACGCTTCATTTACAGATTGAAGAAGCCTTAACACCTGAGCAAGAATACGTGCTGACGGTTGACCAAACGGCCGTTTCTACCAGCGGCCAGCCCCTCACCCAACCATACAGCCAGACCTACCGCCTGCCCCCCGTCATCGAAGGCAGCCACATGCCCAGCCGGGCTGGCACCAACGCTCCGCTCACCATCCGCTTCAACTACGCCCCCGATCCCGATAGCCTGCGCCAAAGCCTGACCATCGATCCCCCCCTGGAAGGGGAGATTAGCTTTGGTCAAAACAACCGGCTGCTATCCTTCCAACCGGCTGCCGAGGTCTGGCCCACCGGCCAACGCTACACTTTCCACTTTAGCCCACCCTTTGTTGATGAAAACGGCGACCCGCTGCCCGTACCTGAGCCAATGGTCTTTAACACGCCGCCGCCTATTCTCAGCCGCGCCCCGGCCGGGCAATCAACCCATCCCGCCCAGCCCTTAGTCATCGAGTTTGACCGGCCGGTCGATCAAACCACCACCACCGCCGCCCTCACCATCGAACCAGAAACGGCCGGTCAGATCACCTGGCAGGCCAACAAGCTCATCTTCCAACCCGATAACGGCCATTTTGCCCCCAACAGCCGTTACACCATCACCCTGGCCCCGACCGCCACCGATACGGCCGGCAATCCGCTCGTCATAGACCCCTACCAATGGACCTTTGGCACGGCCGATTTGACCCCCATTGCCAGCTTTGGCCGGGGGCCGAATGTGCAGGTTTTAGCCGCAGACGGCCGCCGCACGCTACAATATATACTCTTCGACTCCGTTACTACGGCCACGCCTGCCTTTGCCCTGTACGAATTAACGCCGGACCAATTTCTGGACCGCTACCAGACCGGCTTTAGCGGCTATCAGGAGCAGGCGGAACGGCCGTTCAGTACAGAAGATACCCCCTTGCTCACACGCTGGTCAGAAACGGCCGTTGACTCCCCGCACCAATGGGCCAACCTCCAAGAAGCCCAAATCCCGGCCAACGTGCCGGCCGGTCTCTACATTTTGAACCTGGAGACCGGCTACCTCAACGACCAACTGCTGCTCATCCTGAGCGACCAGCGGCTGGTCGTCAAGCAGGCCGAGGAGCAGCTTTCGGTTTGGGTAACAGACCAGGGGCAAAGCGCGGCCGATGTGCCGCTTACTATTTATGATGAAGCGGGGCAGATGGTTGAAAACGGCCGTACTGACCAACAAGGCTTCTACCAAACCAACCTGACCGCTGATCCCCTGCTGGTAATGGCCCAGCTGGGCGACGACATCGGCCTCAGCGGCCTCAGTGGCTCATGGCGCTACGGGGCCGGCCCCTATAGTTGGTGGTCGCCGCCCACCGAGACCCGCCAATTTGCCATCTACAGCTACACCGACCGCCCCATCTACAGCCCCGGCCAGACCGTCTACTTCAAGGCCATTGTGCGCCAGGATGAGGATGCCGTGCTGGATATTCTCCCGGCCGGCAGCCCCGTGACCGCTCGTATTCGGGATGCCCGCGACAACATTCTGCAAACCTTTGCGCTAACGACCAACCAGTTCGGCACCGTCCACGGCCAATTCCAACTAGCCGAGGGAGCCGGCCTGGGTAACTATACGCTGGCAATTTTGATGGGCGATGATGAGAGCCACCGCCAACGCTTCATGGTGGAGGAATATCTCACGCCCGACTATGAGGTGACGCTGACGACCGATGCCGACTATTATCTGGATGGGGATCAGATCGCCGTCACGGTAGAGAGCAGCTATTATTTTGGCGAACCGGTAGCCAACGCCAGCGTGGAAATCAATCTGTTCCATCTGGTCGGGCATGGCGACTACCCCACCTGGTATATCAGTGAGCAAAGGGCCAGGTCAGGCCGCACCGATGAAAACGGCCGTTTTACCTTCACCATCCCCGCCAACCTGAGCCACTACGCCCGGAGCGACTGGTTGAGCAATCTTCGCACCGACCGGCTGGCCATTGAGGCCACCATCGACGACGGCAGCCGCCAGACGGTCAGCGGCCTGGCCATCGCTACTATCTACAACGCGGCCGAGCAGGTGGGTCTCCACACCGACAGCTACGCCCAACAGCCGGAGCAGCCCTTTACCGTCCGGGCCACGGTGTTAGATTTGGATGGGCAGCCGGTAAACGGCCGTGCCCTTGACCTCACGTTACGCCGCCACAGCCCCACCACACACGGCTACGACAACGTGATCGAAACCATCCCCCTGACCATGGGGACCGACGGCCAGGCCAGCACCAGCCTCACCGTCGAAAATCCCGGCCATTACCAACTGCGCCTGGAAGGGGAAGATGCGGCCGGCAATCGACTGATCAGCAGCAGCTATATCTACGTCTTTGCCCCCGGCCGGCAGCCCGGTTGGTACAGCCGCGAAGATCGCCAACTGGCAATTACGGCCGATCAAGCCCAATATGCCCCCGGCGACGTGGCCGAATTGATGATTGAATCCACATTTGATGGTCCCGCCCTGCTGACCATCGAGCGCGGCACCGTCCGCCGCGAGCTGCTGGTTGAACTGACGCCGCCGCTGACCAGCGTTCCCCTCACCATCCAGGCCGACGACGTGCCTAACATCTACGTCACCGTCAACGCCTGGCAAGAGCAGGATACCAGCCTCAGCGAACATATGGCCACCACCGTAGCCGATGCCCGCCTGCTTATAGCCAGCGTCGAGCTAGACGTGCCTGCCAGCGACAAAATCCTGAACGTCACCATCACCGCTGACCGCGAAAGCTACGCCCCCCGTGACGAAGCCAGCTTCACCCTGCGCGTCACCAACTGGGATGGCGTACCCGTCTCGGCCGAACTCTCATTGGCCATGGTCGATGAGGCTATCTTTGCCCTCAGTGAAGAATTAGCCGGACCGATTTATGATGGCTTTTACGCACCCCGTCCCCACCAGGTTCGCACCTACCACTCCCTGGCCCCCGTGCGCGACATTTTCTCTGGCGGTATGGGGGGTGGGGGGAATGGGTTGGCCCAAAACCCGCGCAGCGATTTCCCCGACACGGCAGCCTGGTGGCCCGTCTTGCAAACGGATGCCAATGGCGAAGTGACGGTCAAGCTGACGCTGCCCGATAGTCTGACCAGTTGGCGGCTGACGGCCAAAGCGGCCACGGCCGATACCCAAATTGGCGAAGCCAGCCACACCATTACCGTGCAGCAAGATATAGTCGTCCGTCCCATCTTGCCGCGTGGCCTGACGGCGGGCGACCAGACCCAGCTTTCGGCCCTGGTCCATAATTACAGCAGCCAACCCCACACCGTTACCGTCGCCCTGACAACCGCTGAGAATTTGCTCCGCCTGGATACACCGATCAGCCACACCGTCAGCCTGGCGGCGGGCGAGATGCGCGTCGTCGGCTGGGGCCTGACGGCCCAACAAGCCGGGGAGGTCGAACTGCTGACCCGCGTCCTGTCTGGTACGCAAACGGTCGATGCGGTCCAACTGCCTTTGTGGATACGGCCGTTGGCTATCCCTGACGTAACCACCCAAATCGGCACCATCGATCAAGAGATGGCAACCACGATCACGCTACCACCCAATACCATAACCGAAACCAGCATGATTCGTGTAGAACTCAGTCGCTCTATTGCCGGAACGTTATTAGAAGGGCTGGATTATCTGACCGGCTTCCCCTACGGTTGCGTGGAGCAGACGATGAGCCGCGCCCTGCCCAATGCGGTTGTGGCCCGCGCCTTCAATCAGTTGGGGGTCGGCAATCCGGCCATGACCGACCAATTGCTGCCCCAGATTAACGCCGGGCTGCAACTGCTCTATGGCTATCAACATCCCAACGGCGGCTGGGGCTGGTGGTATGACGATGAGACTGAGGTGCATCAGACTGCCTGGGTACTCTTTGGCCTGGCCGTCACGGCCGATGCGGGCTATGAAGTGGACCCGGCCGTCATCGAGCGGGGGGTCAACTGGCTGCAAGAGCGGCTGGACCGCATCCCGGCCACGCAGCGAGCCTACCTGCTGTACGTGATGGAGCTGGCCGGGCATGGTGATCCGGAGGCTGCCCTGGCCATCCTGCCTGACCATGCGGCGATGGACAGCTTTAATCAGGCCGCGCTGGCCCTGACTTTGCACCGGTTGGGGGCTGAGGCAGAAGCGCGGGAAGTTTTGGAGACGTTGGCAGAAACGGCCGTTGCTGACGAAAGCGTCCTCATACACTGGCGCGGCGCCAGCGGCGACGGCCAGTACGACCTCAAATCAATGGCCTCCGACACGCGCAGCACCGCCCTGGTCCTGAGCGCGTTCACCGCCATCCAGCCCGACTCTGACCTGATACCAGGCACGGTGGCCTGGCTGATGGGACAGCGGCAGCAGCGCGGCTGGGGCACCACCAACGAGACCGCCTACGCCGTCATGGCCTTGACCGACCATCTGCTGGCTACCAGCTTCAGCGAGGCCGACGAGGCCACCAGCTATACCCTGCTGCTCAACGACGAATCTTTCCTGAGCGGCCAATTGGACCGTGAGCAGCCGGCCGTTACTCTGGAAATCCCGGCCAGCGCCATGCAGCCGGGCGACAACAGCCTACGGATTGAGCAGTCGAGTGTGAGCTATCTCTACTATGTGGTCAACAGCCGGGTCTATCTGGCCCAGCCGGAGATCGAGGCGGCGGGTAGTATCGAGATTGAACGCTCCTACCGGCACCCGACCCTGGGCCACCCGATCACGCAGACGGTGGCCGGGCAGTTGGTACAGGTTGAGCTGGTGGTAACGGTACGCGGCCGGCAAAACTTTATGCTGGTCGAGGACAGCCTGCCCGGTGGCCTGGAAGCCCTGAACGAGAATCTGAACACAACCAGCCATATCGGGTCGGCCTATAATGAGCCGGAGCGATTCTGGCAGTCGTTGGGCTACAACCACAAAGAGGTCCGCAGCGACCGGGTAACTTTCTTTATTACGGAGATGAGCAGCGGCCGGCACACGTTGAGCTACATGGCCCGCGCCACTTACACCGGGCAGTTCGTGGCCCTGCCGGCCGAAGCCTACCCGATGTATGATCTGACTACCTGGGGCCGCTCGGCCAGCAGCGCGTTGACGGTTGTGGAGTAGGTATACTCTGAAAATGCTACGTGGGCCGCATCAGCAACGCCTATCAGCAGTTGATTGGAGCATGGCGGGTGTCTAACCCGGTCATAAGTGTGTTGAAACGGCCGTATTTCCCATCCTTACTGCCACATCATAAAATAGGGGTGTTGGGGGAAACGGCCGTTAATGATCTTGGACAAACAACACACGCTGTACTAGAATCCAGGCATGAAGCCGATTACATGGGACCCAGAGAAAAACAAGCTCCTCCAACGGGAAAGAAGCATCTCATTTGAAGATGTAGTCTATCACATGATGGCTGGGGATATTCTGGATACATTCGAGCACCCAAATCAGGAACGTTACCCGGGACAGCAGATCCATGTTATCGACATCGAGGGGTATAATAAAAGCAAATTGATTTCATAGTATAGCATTGTAATACGTTGTTTTTTATTGTATACTTTAAGCATGAAATTGTCCGACTACGCCAAGTCCATTGGCATCACATACCGTACTGCCTGGAACCACTTTCGTGCTGGTAAAATCCCCGGAGCCTACCAGCTACCCACCGGGA
>SLGK01000210.1 GCA_007123775.1 Anaerolineae bacterium
CTTGGCTCCGTAACGGTATGAGCGACTACGAGTTTGAATATCTACGGCATTATCAGAAGCGGCCTGAGAAGCCATCCCCAAAACAGCCGTCTGAGCCCAAAAAAAAGCCCAGCGGCTGCGCTCGGCTCTTTTCACTGGTTGTTTATCTGGTGGCGATAGGGATGCTGCTGGGGCTGGCAACGGCCGTTGGTGGTTACCTCTACCTCAGCCACGAACTGTCAGACGCAGTTGAGCAGGTGGCGGCCTACCGGGGAACCGGGCTGGGCGGCACGCCCCGCTTTTATGACCGCAATGGCGAACTGCTCTTTGAACTGACCACCGTTGAAAAGCGACGCTGGCTGGCCTACCGTGAAATTCCCGCCGACGTGATCAATGCGGCCGTTTCGGCCGAAGATAGCTATTTTTGGACCAATCCCGGCGTGAATCCGGCGGCGATTGTGGCCGCGGCTATCTACAATTATCGGCGCAGCGGTGAACGGCCAGTGGGGGCCAGCACCATCACCCAGCAGTTGGTGCGCCACATTGCATTTGACTACGAGCAGCGAACGGCCGTTAGCTACCAGCGCAAACTCCATGAAATCTTCCTGGCAATCGTATTCACCCAAAAACGAACCAAGTTTGAGATCATGGAGATGTACCTCAACGAAATCTATTACGGCAACCTGGCCTATGGCATCGAAGCAGCGGCACAGACCTACTTTGGCAAGCCGGCCGCCGACCTCAATCTGGCCGAATCCGCTTTCCTGGCCGGTCTGCCCCAATCCCCCATTCTGCTCAATCCCTACCTGAATTTTGACGGGGCCAAAGCGCGGCAGGAACATATTTTGGACCTGATGCTGGCCGATGGCTTTATCGACTATATTGAAGCCGAGGTAGCCAAAGCGACGCCGTTAACCCTGACGCCGCTAATTGCCGCCGTGCCAGACAGCAGCGAGCGCATTTTGGAAGCGCCCCATTTTGTGCTGTACGTGCAGCAGGAATTGGAGCAGCGTTACGGGCCGGATGCACTGGTGCGTGGCGGCTGGCAAGTGACTACCAGCCTGGACCTGAACATACACAAGATGGCGGAAACGGCCGTTCGTGAACAGGTAATCGCCCGCGCCGCCAACCACCGCGTTACCAACGGTTCGGTCGTGATCCTCAAGCCAGGCACGGGCGAGATTTTGACGATGGTGGGCAGCCTCGACTATTTCAACGCCGACATCCAGGGCCAGGTCAACATCGCCCTCAGCCCCCGCCAGCCGGGCAGCAGCATCAAACACGTCACCTATGCCGCCGCTCTGGAAAAAGGTTGGACAATGGGCGATGTGCTGTGGGACGTGCCCATCGCCCTCGATCTGGGCGGGGGTGAACTGATGTGGCCGCGCAATTATGACGGCCGTTTCCGTGGCCCCCTCCTGCTGCGCGATGCCCTGGCCAACAGCTACAATATCCCTCCCGTGCAACTGGTGCGTGACGTCGGCGTGCCCACCTTTATCAGCACCGCCCGCCGTCTGGGGATCGAATCGCTGCGGGAACAACCCGGCTTTTACGGCCTGGCCGTGACTCTGGGCGGCGGCGAAGTAACGCTGCTGGAACTGACCCATTCTTACGCCACGCTGGCCAACATGGGGCAGCGGCCGCGCCTGACCGGCGTTCTGCAAATTCACGACAGCCGGGGCAATCTGCTCTACGACATTGACCAGACCCAACTGCCGCCGGTCAACGCCCTCGACCCGCGCATCGCCTTTATTCTCACCGATATTTTGGATGATGACGAAGCCCGTCGTCCGGCGATGGGTCACACCAATCCGCTGGAGCTACCCTTTGCCGCGGCCGTTAAAACGGGCACGACCAATGATTTCCGCGACAACTGGACGGTGGGCTATACGCCGGGTGTGGTGGTGGGGGTCTGGCTGGGCAACGCCGACGGCCGGCCGATGCGTAACTCGTCCGGCCTGCAGGCGGCGGCCCCGGTCTGGAACCGGATTATGCAGGGGATTTATGCCGATGAAGGGATGACGACCAGTTTGATGGTCAACGGCCGTATGCCACCGCGTGATTTTGCCCAGCCGGTGGGGGTAGAACTACGCCGGGTCTGCCTGCCGCGAGGCACGGGGGGCAGCCAGTGTGCCGCTACCCGCAGCGATTACTTCATCGTCAGTGCGCCCCGTTACGCCATCCCGCGCCTGGGCTACGTGCCGGACAGCATGAGCAATCCGGGAGCCTGGACGCTGCGAACGGCTTCTTTGCCCGCCGAGGAAGCGCAGCGCATCAATCTGGCCGAACTAACCGATGGCACCCGCCCGCCTCGCCCCACCGAATGTGTGCTGAATATGGCCGGCGGTGGTGATGAGGGGAAATTGCTCTATTTGCCCGTACCGCCCTTTTACCCCGACGAGGTGCGGGCGCGTATCTGGGCACAGGGGACGGGCTATCGCATGGCCCCGTCCGTTATCTGTTCGGGCACGGTGGCCCGCACGGCTGCCGGTAGCTGGGGCGGTGGCGGTGGTAATGGGGGTAGCGGGCCGGATACGGCCGTTGATAACCAGAGTCCATCACAGCCGCCACCCGCCCCCGTCAGCCAAAACTATTACATCAGCAGCCCCGGTGCCGGTCAACAGGTCAGCGGCCTGACCGACATTATGGGCACGGCCCAGTTTGATCCGGCTCAGGTGCAATATTACAAGTTGGAAATTGGGCAGGGTCACAACCCCACAAGCTGGACCACATTGGGCACAACCCACAGCCAGCCCGTCGTAAACGGCCGCTTGGAACAGCTCCAGGCAAACGCGCTGTCGCCCGGACCCTACACCTTGCGCCTGGTCCTGGTCGGGCATGAAGGCAACTTTGTCGGCCCGCCCCACCAGGTTGCCATCACAATTGGTGGCTAACGCGCCAGTAGCGACTTGGTAGACATAATCAGATTATCATGTCATGTAGGCGTGTTGCCTGATGAGGCTATCTGTGGCATAATTTAGACAATAAGCGGGGCCATTAGCTCAGTTGGCAGAGCAGGTGACTTTTAATCACTTGGTCGCACGTTCGAGTCGTGCATGGCCCACCATCAAAGGAAGCTCCCTTACAGAGACGGGAGCTTTTTCTTTAATAGTTTGTAAGCAGAGGGATTTGAAATGGCTCTGAAAGTTTGCTCAACTTGTGGCGAAACAAAGGACGAGACAGAGTTCGCTTACCGGAACAAACTGCTAGGTCGCAAATGGGGTACATGTAAACCTTGCCAATCAAAACAGCGCAAAACATGGTATAAAAAGAATCGGGAAACTCACATCCAAACCGCCAGTCGCAACAAGAAAAAGGCACGCGCTGAAGCACAACAGTATATTTGGGATTATCTGACCACTCACCCATGTATTGACTGTGGTGAATCAAATCCGGTTGTGCTGGAATTTGACCATGTGACAGGCAAAAAAAGAATGGCTGTGGCTAATATGGCGCGACAAGGATATAGCATCAGTGCCATTGAAGCAGAAATTGCCAAATGCGTCGTGCGTTGTGCCAACTGCCATCGAATTAAGACCCATAAAGATAGAGGCTGGTTTAGAGGGTAAACATCATGAAGAAGCGCAATATTTACCTGGAAGACATCCCGATCGAAGCGGCCTGGACCGCATGGCGTGAGGCGATGCAAACGGCCGCTTGCTGGCAGCCATCGGGCCAAGAGACCATCCCGGTAGCCGAGGGGTTAGGCCGCGTCACGGCCGTTCCCATCTGGGCCAAACTTTCCTCTCCCCATTACCACGCCAGCGCCATGGACGGCTACGCCCTTCGCGCCGCTGACAGCGCGGGGGCTACCGAGACCAACCCCATTCGCCTGACGCTGGTTGAAAATTGGGCCACGCCCGACACTGACCGGCCCGCCTATCCGGTCAATACCGGCCAGCCACTACCCCCCTGGGCCGATGCGGTGGTCATGATCGAGCAAACCCAGGCCGTAACCGAAGCTGGTCGGGCAGCCATTGAAATTCGGGCCGCCAGCCATCCCTGGCGTCACGTCCGGCCGATGGGCGAAGATATGGTAGCCACTGAACTGGTGCTGCCAGCCAACCACCGGCTGCGCCCGGTTGATCTGGGAGCCATCGCCGGGGCCGGCCACGCTACCGTCACCGTTTACCGCCGCCCCCGTGTGGCTATTATCCCCAGCGGTTCTGAGCTAATCTCGGCTGAGACAGCCGCGGCTCAACCAATCCGGCCCGGTCAGATTATTGAGTACAACAGCCTTGTGCTGGCCGGTCAGGTGGCTGAATGGGGTGGACAACCCACCCGTTTGCCCGCCGTACCTGACGATGCCGATGCTATCAAAACGGCCGTGGCCAATGCTGCCCAAACGCACGATCTTGTACTACTCAATGCCGGTTCGTCGGCCGGCAGTGAAGATTATACCGCCCATGTCGTTAGCCAACTGGGCCAACTGCTGGTCCACGGCGTGGCCGTGCGCCCTGGCCATCCCGTCATTTTAGGGCTGATTGATACGGAAAAGGGGAGCGTGCCTATTGTGGGCGTACCCGGCTATCCGGTCAGTGCGGCGCTGACGGGCGAAATCTTTGTCGAACCGTTATTGGCGCAATGGCAGGGGCAACGGCCGTATACGCCCCATACGCTCCAGGCCACCCTGACCCGCAAAATCGCTTCGCCCACCGGCGACGATGATTATGTGCGCGTGGTGGCGGGCACGGTGAGTGGTCAGACCATCGCCACGCCGATTAGCCGGGGGGCGGGCGTGATTACCTCGCTGGTGCGGGCCGACGGTATTGTGCGGATTCCCCGCTTTAGTGAAGGAGTAGAGGCAGGCACGGCCGTGACTGTTCACCTGTACCGGACGCCGCAGGAAATCGGCCGTACCCTGCTCATCACTGGCAGCCACGACCTGACCATCGATCTGTTGGCTCAATTCATAGCCGAGCATGGTTCAGGCCGGATTAGCTCGGCCAACGTGGGCAGCCTGGGCGGACTGATGGCCCTGCGGCGTGGTCATTGCCATCTGGCCGGTTCCCACTTGCTTGACCCGGACACAGGTGTGTACAACGAAAGCTATGTGCGCCGTTATTTGCCCGGCCAGTCTGTCCGTCTGGTGACGCTGGTGGAGCGGGAGCAGGGCTGGATTGTGCCGCGGGGCAATCCGCTGGGGCTGCAAAGCTGGGCCGACGCCGCCCGGCCGGGCCTTAGTCTGGTCAACCGTCAGCGCGGGGCTGGCACACGCGTCTTATTCGATTATGAGCTAAATAAGCTGGGGCTGGATTCTGGCCAGATTAAAGGCTATGATCGAGAGGAATATACCCATCTGGCGGTGGCAGCGGCGGTGGCCTCGGGTACGGCCGCTGCCGGTCTGGGCATTCGCGCCGCTGCCCGCGCCTTAGAGCTGGATTTTGTACCGTTGGCAAAGGAGCGGTACGATCTGGTGATTCCCCAGGCGCAGTATGCCGATGAGCGGGTGCAAGGGCTGCTTACACTGCTGCATGCGCCAGCTTTTCGGCAGGCGGTGGCAGCGCTGCCCGGCTATGACGTGGCCCTGATGGGTGAGGAGCGGCTAATTGACGATAGTGCGTAGGACGTAGGGCGTATAGCAGCTATGTTTTACGCACTGAGAACCACGCACGAATCTATGAGCTGGCAACAAATCCTGGGAACGGCCGTACTACTCGCCATTGTCATTCTATATGCGTGCGGCTGGCGCTATTTACGACGCCAAAAGATGTCCGATCGGCCATTATCCCTATCCGGGCGCGGCTACTTGCCCTGCTTTTCCTTCTACTTTGGCCTGCTGTTGCTCTGGCTGGCCCTCTTTTCGCCATTAGACCAATGGTCAACCCACTACTTTTTTGTGCGGGTAATGCAGCACTTGCTGCTAATTGCCTGGATACCGGCCACACTGCTTTGGGGACGGCCGTTTGCCATTATCCCTTTTGGTTTACCTCATTCACTGCGTGATAAACACGAGCGCTGGTTTCCCTCTCTCACGGCCAGTCATTCCCTCTGGTTCAGAATGACCCATCCCGGTTTTGTACTCTTCGCCTTTGTGGCCACTTTTTGGCTTTGGTACGATCCGGTACTGCATGGTGCCACGCTAAACCATGCCTGGCTGCGGCCCATTGAAAAGGGTAGCCTGTTGCTAACGGCTGGTTTATACTGGTGGCATATTACCGGCTCGGCTCAGGTGTTTTATATGCCTATGCCTCCTCTCATTCGCATTCTTTACACTTTGTTCGGTGCCGGTCCGATTAAGCTTGTTGGGCTTGTTTTGCTATTTACAGAAGAAACGATTTACAGCTATCCTGGAACCATTGCCTTTACCGGTTTGGACCTGACAGCGCAGAGTCTGGGCGGGATGATCATCTGGGCTGCCGGTGGCGTCGTATTTTCGACCACTGCTGGCGGCTTGATGCGTAACTGGTTAGGCCAGGAAGATGAAAAGCCGGTATTACCTTTTTCAGTCTGGTCAACCGAAGAGAGTATGCTGGCCCCAGGCACCAGGAAATAGGAGTTGGCATTTGTCGCCCCACTATCTTGTGGCCACTATCTTGTGGCCACTATCTTGTGGCCACTATCTTGTGGCC
>SLGK01000013.1 GCA_007123775.1 Anaerolineae bacterium
CGACACTCAAGGCCAGCCCGCTGACGTCGGCGACGCAGGGATCAAGGCAGCAGCAGGGCAGGGATGGGCAAGCCTATACCCAAACCAGCCACAACCAGGGGGCATCCTGGGCCTGGCACGAGGGAGCAGCGCTGACGCCCAACGAGATGATGGCCCTGCCGCAGGGCCAGGTATTGGTGGCGACGCAGCAGGAGCGGCGACAGGTCTTTCTGGGCGAGCGGCTGGACCCGATTCACCTGTTTGACCGGCTGCCGGGGCCAGAGCATCTGCTGATTCCCCGGCCGCTGGTGCGAGAGCGAACCTACACCAACTGGACGGCACTGGCCGCCGCGCCGCTGGGGGGCGGTAAACCTGCCACCAACAGCGCCAAACCGACGCAGGACCAGGCACAGGCGACAGCCGCGCCGGTTGTCAAAACAGACGACAAAGAAACAGATGCCAACAGCAGCCCGGCGACTGAGCAGCCGGTGACCGAAACGCCACCGGCAGAGACAGAAGCGGCGGCAACGCTGCTGGTTGATGAAGAGAAGGACAAAAAGATGTTTTGAGGCAGCGGCAGGCATCGTCGCCACCGGTCCTCCGGACGACGATGCCTGCCGGCAGCGGGAGATAGTGACAATGACGAGAACATCAGAACGCTGGCAGAGCAAGCCGGGCAACTTCGACAGCCTGCACGCCAGCCAGCTCTTTACCACCGGCAATGGTTATGGCATTCCCGACCTGCTACCGGCGGCGATAGCGCCACCCCCGGCCTGGCTGGCCCCCTACCGGCAGCGGATACGGGCAGAGGTGTCGCTGAGCGAAGGATGTCCGCACTTCTTTTTGGACGACTACCGCTTCGAGACGGTCTGGACCCGGCCCTATAAAGCACTCTCGGCCCTGCGTCCCTACACCACCCTGCTCTCGCCCGACTTTTCGTTATACCGGGAGTGGCCGTTGACGCTGCAACTGTGGAACGTCTACCGCAATCGCTGGTGCGGCCGTTTTT
Source organism: Anaerolineae bacterium (assembly GCA_007123775.1). Classification (GTDB taxonomy): domain Bacteria; phylum Chloroflexota; class Anaerolineae; order Promineifilales; family Promineifilaceae; genus SLGK01. The sequence continues at coordinate 989 of SLGK01000013.1, forward strand.
GGCAAAGCCAGGGCTTTCGGGTCATCCCCACCGTCAGTTGGAGTACGGCGGCCAGCTACGACTTCTGCTTTCTGGGCGTCCCCAGGCGCGGGGTGGTGGCCGTCTCGGCCGTGGGCGTCAGGCAGCAGGACCCGGTGGCCCGGCAGTTGTTTGTCGATGGCTTTCGGGAGATGGTGGCGCGGTTGGAGCCAGTGCTGGTGCTGAGTTACGGCCGCCTGCCCCCAACCTGTAGCGAGCTGGTCGAGACGATCTGCTACCCCACCCGCTGGGCGGGTATCCGAGAGGCGAGGAAAGGCAGAAGGTAGAAGGAAGAGAAGGCAGAAGGAAGAAGGCAGAAGGCAGAAATAAGGGCCAAATTCTTCCCTCTTCCTTCTTAATTCTTCCTTTGCAGTGGAGAGTGACCCGTGATGAAACTATGGCAAAAATTAGCCAAATTTTTTCGGCAAAGCAGCCATGATGTGCCCCTGATTTCGCTGGTGATGGTCGTTTCGACCTATTACGTAATCTGGCACCGCCACCACCGCCAGGCCGAACAGGTTGTCGCCTGGCAGCAGCAGTTGGTTCAGGCACAGGCCAGGAGAGCGCAAGTGGCCGCCGCCGTCGCGCAAAGTCGTTTAGCCCACGAACAACAGCGGGCCGAGGCGATGCAGCAGCAGGTGGCGGCCGCACAGCAGCAGGCGACCGCCGGCGGGCCGACGACTACTATGTCCGGGCCGAAGACGCGCAGTTGGCCGCCGCGGCCGCGCAGGCGCGAGCAGATGAGATGTGTCAGCGCGTAGCTGCCCTGGAAACCGAAACAGCCGAGCGGTTGGGGGTGCCTGAAAGCACGGTGCGTCGCCGGGCCAAACGGCGCACCGGCCAAACAGCGGAGGTGGGTTGATGGGAGAAGATGGCCGGAACTGGCCAGCAGCGGAGTTACACAGCCTGTAGCTTTTCGCGCACCCAGCGGTGTACCAGGTCGGTATCAGGCATTCCTTGAGAAGTGGCCAGTTTCTTAATCCTATTGGCCTCTTCCGGCAACAAGTAAATGGTGAGGGCCGTTTCGCGCTCAAAGACCGGTTCCGTGACCTCTTCCAGCTCATCTTCGAACGCTGTCAGGTCATGGGTGTCCCAGAAATGAGCCAGTTCTTCAATTGAATCTGTCTGAGGCAATGGCTGAATCTTCATGTGTGAATTGTAGCAGGAAGTTGTGGGTTGGTCAGACAGGCAAATGTTTTATATAGAAACTGGAGGTAATGATGGGTGGTAGAGGCAGTAGCAGTCCGTACAGCAGAAAGACAGCCGTGGGGCCAGGACCAGACGGCCAGCCCTTGCCCTACAACGTGACCAGCTTCGACGACGGTTTAGGCGGGGCTATTTATCCCTTCCTGGAGCAGAGCGGCCGGGCCTGGCATCTGGTGACGCGGCCGGCGGCTGAGTTGTTGGGCACATGGGGTGCGAGCATCGAGGATGCGACCACGCCTGCGGAGGCAAGCATCCCCACGAATGCCAACAGCAGCGATGCAAGCACTGTTGCGGGCGGAGCGGCAGGAGATGAGGCAGACGAAGCGGATTGTGGGCCGGTCCACCCGGCCCATACCTTTGGCCAGAACCAGCCCACGCTGCGCTGGGTCAACGGCAGCCAGGTGAGCGACCTGTACGTGGCTGGCATGGACACCGAGCAGTTCCTGGCCGCCACCGGTTTGGAACTGGACATGCACAAAGGAGGCTTTGTTCTGTCCAAGCGCATCAGTCGTATCATGCGCCCCCACTTCGTCAGCGGCTTCTTCAAGGAAAGCGAGGTGGCCATCGGCTACATGGAGCAGACGCCTGACGAGGCCAAAGTGTGGGACGGAGCGGGCCTGATCAGCCGCCGGATGCTGCGCAAGCTGGCTGCACAGCAGGCTGAGGGGCTAATGGGGTCTGAGAAGCTCCCCCCGGCCAAGCGGGAAAAGCTGGCGCGTGAACTGGCGCGGGCGCAGCGGGTGGAGTTTACGGTCATGACGCCCAAAGGCCAGGACAAGGGGCACGCACTGGTGGCCGACGATCTGCGGGATGACAATGGCCGTCCGGTCGATTTCCTGCTGCCCCAAGACACCAAGCGAGAAGTGCGGCTGGTGCAGCCCTGGGCGGCGGTGGGCGGGCAGGCCGGTGGGGGTGAGGGCCAGAGCGAGACGACCAATCCCGATGAGATGGCTACCTTCGTCGGCCTCAGCTTCGTCCACGGCCACAACGAGATGCGGCTGGACATCCAGAGCCTCATCAACCTCCACCCCTTCTTCCGCGAGGAGCAGCTGCTCGACTGGCTGCGCGACGAAGGCGACCTGTTTGAGCAGGCAATAGTCACCGGGCAGGTGGCCGAGGTGATGGGGCGGGTAGACCCCCAGGCCAGCCTGGCCGACCTGCAAGGCTGGCCGCTGCGGGAGTACCTGGCCAGCGGGGGGCAGCCCATGTGGTTTCGCAGTCACGTCAAGAGCCTGTTCAACCAGCACTTGAAGCGGCTCAACCACAGCACGCTGGAGAAGATGCGGCTGCCCATTCCCGGCGGTCGCCACTACGTCATGCCGGTGGGCGTGGGGCAGCGGGCGGGGATGGGGCAGACAGACGGGCAGCCTCTACACGTACCCCGAGGCCACATCCAGATAGACGCTAAACGGGGCACGGCCTGGGTCAACGACGAGGATTGGCTGGCCCTGCCTGACTCGCCCGACCTTGTTCCGAGCAGCACCGAGGGAACAGAAGGCATTGCCGGTATCCTGGGCGGGGCCGACAACGATGACGCCCTCTGGCTGCACCCGTTTACCGACCATGACGGGGAACGGAAGGTGTTGGCCTGGCGCAGCCCCAACCAGGTGGGGGAGTATGTGGTCTTAAAACCAACCGAACAATCCCACTACCTGCCCTGGGTCACAGCCGGTGGCGAGGCTATCACCTACCCTGCCGCCGACAGCCGAAAGCTGCCGCCACGAGTAGACCAGACGCAGACCGACTATCTGGGGCTGGTGGACCCAGAGACGGCCGGCGGGCTGGGTGAAGGGGAAGCCTATGGGGTAGACGTGATGGAGCGGGCCGTTAGCCGGGCGGTGGCCAACCAGGGGGCATTAGGGATGTACTGCAATTCGCTGATGCTCAACAAGGCGCTGTACGGCCGTCTCCCCGCCACCCCCCCTGCCCCATTGGAAGACATCATCGACAGCGCCGTCAAGACGGGGGCCGACCTGAGCCAGGTGGTGGCCTGGAACTACGCCAACTCACGCGAGATTCTGGAAAGCCGTGTTCCCATACCGGCCTTGCTGCACAAAAGGCTGAGCGTCGATTGGAGCGACAAGGAGAACCGGCCGCCGTCGCCGCGTACCAGTGGTTTGGGTGTTAGTGGTGGGGGCAGCAGCGCTGCCGCTGGCATTAGCGTTGCCGCCGGCAACGCCCACTGGCTCGACCGGCTGGAAGCGGGGGTGCAGGCCCACATTGCCGGCATGAAGGATCGGCGCGACGGGTTGGCGGCGCAGGCGAGGCCACCGGAGGCGGTGATACGTGCGGCATTGGCCGACCCGGAGATGGTGGCGTTGGGAGCGGGTCTCAACCAACGCTTTGCCGCCATTCTCAACAGCTACGACAAGAGCCGCCACAAAGGACAGTCCCAGAGCGTCCTGGAGCGGGCGCGATTAGGGGTGGTCGATTACCTGAGCTACTTCCCGCCCCAACAGCGGCAGCGGATTCTTCTGGGGGCGTTGGGTAGTGTGTATGGTGATGATGAGGTGGATCAGGGGCAAACGGCCGTTGGCAGTGACATTGCCGCCTGGCTTGATGCCTTTGACGAGGGGGACCTGCCCCAACAGGGCTGGCGGCCCTGGCTCTTTGGCCTATCCTCGGCGCGGGAAACGATGGCGGCACTGCGGCAGATGGGGGTGTTGGACGAGGTGGTTGAGACAAAAGAAGGGCTGGTGGTGTGGCCGGCCGGGTTGGATGCGGAGGGGATGGGACGTCTTGATGAAGGGACAACCTAGCCATTTTTTGATTGGTTGGCTTGTGGATGTTGTAGCAGTCTGCGGTTTGGCAGCCTATGAGATAGCCAATGTTGGCTGCGAGAGTTGATCAATATCGGCCGGTCGGACCATGGGCCGGTCAGCCGATGAAGGACGGCGCAGCATGGATGCCGGCACGGTGATAACGGCCACCGTGTCGCCGGACATATTAAAAAACTCCACACTGTAACCCGGTTCCAGATCGGGGACATCGTGCCGTGCAACCACGACCCCCACATCACCGGCAAGAAGACCCTCGTCAGGTAGGTCTTCTAACAAAACAACATCTTCAAATAAAGGAAAATCCATAGTAGATACCCTCGTGCCACTTGTGATTAATCGGGAAAGAGCGTTATCAAACGCGGATAATCTGTGCCTTTGTCAATTTGCCAGATAGATCGGACTGTGACTGAGCGCCCGTCGGGGGCAAGCAAAGCAGCCTGGATTTCATAGCGTTGACCATAGGTAGTCTCCCGAGTAGCTGTAACTTCGGCCGCCAGATGATATTTACGCAGGTCATCTTCCAGAAGCTGCCAATTTTCAGGCTCATAACCGAATGATAGCAGCAGTGCTGCTTTACTTCCACCGCGTTCATGTTCCAGATTCAACAAATAATCTTGCAGCTTGTCCGGATGAATAACTGCCCGGTCCCAGTTTGGGATTCTCATGTTTATCACACACTATTCAAGAAAGATTTGAACACATTGTACTGTATTTTGCATTTCGATTGTACCACATTCCGATTGCCTGATTGCCAGAGCCACGGAAACAGATTTACTGGACGTTGGGCAATGTGTACAGTCAGGATGAGAACAGCAGCCAAACGGCCGTTGGCAGTGACATTGCTGCCTGGCTTGATGCTTTTGACGAGGGGGATTTAACCCGACAGAGCTGGCGACCCTGGCTCTTCGGCCTCTCCCCGGCATGGGAGACGATGGCGGCGCTGCGGCAGGTGGGGGTGCTGGCTGAGTTGATTGAGACAAAAGAAGGGCTGGTGGTGTGGCCGGCGGGGTTGGATGCGGAAGGGGTGTGAGTCTCAAATTGCAATGGTGGTAGACGAGGGAGTAATGACGGCTATCTTTGCGGGCCATGCCAGCCTTAACTGAGCATTTGTAAAGCTGAGGGTAGGTTTGTTGCTGGTTTCAGTTATGCCTTATAAGATTTCGCCTAACGTTTGGCTTTACCGGCGCGGGCTTTGCCCACGTCCGTGTTGAAGCCATTGTTAGTTTTCTTCCGTTCGTTCGGTTTCAATCAACCTTCCCTCAATGATTTTGTAAGTGGTACTCGGGGGTTTAGCGCGAATTTGCATTACCTCATCTACAATCATGCCCGCAAAAGCTCCTCCAGCACCAAAAACCACCCACAAAGGAACACCAATTGCAGAGCCAAGGGCCGCAATACCCGCTTTAGCTTTCCCAACTGTAGCCAAGGCCACAATTATTGCTCCAACTCCAAGGCGGGCTTTCCAAGAGCGCTCATCCCATCCCACTCTTTTCAGCTGAGCGGATAGGCGTTTAACTATTGGCCAGATCACATTTGATCTTTTCGTAATAG
>SLGK01000027.1 GCA_007123775.1 Anaerolineae bacterium
TACGCACTACGCACTACGCACTACGCACTACGCACTACGCACTACGCACTACGCACTACGTACTACGCACTACGCGCCATTCCCACCGAGCCATAACATTCGAGGTTTATAACTATGTGGAAGGAACGGCCGTATCTACCCATAATCATCTTGTTTGCCCTGATTGGGCTGGCCTGCAACGCCTTTGCCGGGAATGTAGAGCCTGGCTTTGAGCCGCAGCCCACCGTTGACCCAATAACGGGTGAAGCCATTGACGACCCGGATGATGACCCCGATCCGGCAGCTACGCCAACGCTGCCCGGTGAACCTGACGAAGAAGACGGAGAGAGCCTGGCGCGGGTGACGATGTTGACTCCCCTGAACATCCGCAGCGGGCCGGGCGTGGCTTATGAACGTATCGGCTCTTTTCAGGAGGGCGACCGGGCCAACATTATTGGCCAGAATGAGGAGGAAAGCTGGTGGCGTATTGTCTGCCCGCCAGACGTTGATGCAGCGGAGTGCTGGGTGTCGGGGGGCAGCCAGTTTACCGTAGCCTCTAACGCCGATGACGTGGCCATCGTCGAGGCACCCCCTTTGCCCACGCCCGTCCCGCCGACGCCGGAACAAGGGGTTGCTTTGCTGGTTTATGTGGACAACGGCCGTTTATACCTCAGCCGCCTCAATCTCAACCAGGACCCACCCACGGCCAGCAGCCCTATCCAACTGGTTGATGACACGCAGGTAACTGACATCAGTATCGCCCCTGACGGCCGGCGCATTGCTTATCTAAACGGCCGTGACGGAGCCAACAGCCTGAAAGTGGTCAACATCGACGGTCGTGGCGAGCGCACCCTGCTCGAAGCGGCCGATCTCGAACTGCCTGACGGCTACGATGAAACTGAGTGGGCGCTGCGCCTTCGCCAGATTCAATGGCTGGCCAACAGTCAGACAATCGCCTTCAATACCACCAGGGTTAACCTGATTGGCCTGGGCACCGGCCCCCAGGAAGATTTCTGGACGGTTGACCTGGAGGGTGAAATGGAACAAATCTTTGCCCCAGGTTTGGGCGGTGGCTATTTTACCATCTCGCCGGGCGGCACCATTTTACTCAGCCGAGATATGGAAATTGTACGGGCCAGTTTAGACGGCCGTGTCCAATCCCTCATCAGCTTTGACTTTATCATGACGGCCAGTGAGTTTACCTACTACCCCATGCCCCGCTGGACCAGCGATGGCAGCGTGGCTTACGTAGGTATCCCCTCAGCCGAACCGTTTGGCCCCAACCCCAGTACCGAACTCTGGCGCATCCCGGCTGCCGGGGGTGCCACCCGCTTGGGCAGTATTCCTGAGAACCTTCTCTTTAACGACCTCTACTGGAATGACAGCGGCTCCCATCTGGCCTACACCCTGCCGATTGACGAACCCGATTTCCCCACGCCGCGCCTCATGGTAGCCAGCGGCAGCGGCCAGCTTGGGCCGGGTGGCCTGCCCTATACCACCGACGGACCGCTAAATCTGCACGGCTGGAGTCCTAACAACCAGAACTTCCTCTACTCCGGTCGTGGCTATTTTGCCATTGGCCAGCCAACGGCCGATCCTGTGACCGTGCCCCTGCCAGCCAACAGCCGCGTGGGTAGCGGCCACTGGTTGAACGCCAACCATTACGTGGTCAGCTTGCAGCCGGGGGGTTCGGGTAACTGGATACTGGTCAGCGGCAATTTGTTGGGCAATACGACGCCGCTTGTCAACAATCTATCGAGTCAAGAGCCACCGGTTGCGTTGTGGACACGGTAAGCAAAACGGCCGACTGTCATGACAGTCGGCCGTTTTTGCAGAGGGGATACAGGTAGAGTAATCGCTACCCGGTAACCTTTATGTAGGTGTTGGCGGCATCACAAGCAGATTTAGCGCCGCCGCAGAAAAGCTGGTATTTCTAAATTGCCGGGCGAAAACCTTGACTGGGTGGGAACTGGTTCCGGTTCCCGCTCTTGTTCCCGTTTGGGTGGTTGGTCAGGCATGGCTAACTCTCTGTCAGGTGGGCTAACATTACTGCGGCTGAGCGGTCCCCGGCTGGGAGCTGACGATGCGTATCCAGGCTGTAGCAGCGTGCGACGACTCAGACTGCGCTCAAAACCCGTGGCAATCACCGTTATGCGCAGCGCGTCACCCATCGACTCATCAATTACGGCTCCGAAAATCATATTGGCATCGGGGTGAGCCGTCTGACGAATAATGGTGGCGGCCTCATTGACATCAAACAGGCTCAGGTTTGAGCCGCCGGTGACGTTGAACAATATGCCCTGCGCCCCATCAATGGTCACGTCCAGCAGACGAGAGTTGATGGCTTTCTCGGCGGCGTCACGGGCTTTGTCATCCCCCTCACCATAGCCAACCGCCATCAGCGCCGAACCACCTTCAGACATGATTGTTTTAACGTCGGCAAAGTCAAGGTTGATCAGACCTGGCACGGTGATCAGTTCGCTGATGCCCTGAATACCCTGGCGCAGTACGTCATCGACCATCTTAAAAGAGTCGCTAAGGGAGACGCGGCGGTCGGTCAATTCCAACAGCCGGTCATTGGGAATGACAATGAGGGTATCCACATGCTCTTTGATGCGCTCGATGCCTTGCTCAGCGGCTTTGGCCCGCTGGCTACCTTCGAAGGTAAACGGCCGTGTCACTACCCCTATAGTTAACGCGCCCTCTTCGCGAGCCACTTTGGCCACGATGGGGGCGGCCCCAGTCCCGGTGCCGCCGCCCATACCGGCTGTTACAAAAACCATGTCAGAGCCTTTCAGCACCTCGTGAAGGTCCTCGATTGATTCGGCAGCCGCATTTTCGCCCTGCTCCGGGTGGCCACCAGCCCCCAGACCTCGCGTCAGCTTCTCACCAATTCGGACCCGCGTCGGCGCGTCAGACAGCAATAATGCCTGGTTGTCGGTGTTAATAGCAATGAAATCAACACCGCTTACGTTGGCTTCAATCATCCGGTTAACGGCATTACTGCCACCGCCACCAACGCCGACGACTCGAATACGGGCCATGCTTTCCATTTCCGGCGCTCTTTGCATATGGATACCCTCTCTTGTTTGTACCTTACCAAACCTTTTACCGCGAAGGAGACAACTTTTCGCCAAAACTACATGTTGCTTGCTGTAATAGGTGGCGAAGTTATTGCTATGGCTTGTTCAGGTTGGGAATAGACCGGCAAAACCAGCGCGACCTGCACGACCATTCGCGCCGGCTTCTGTCGCCACGCTATCCTTTTTTACAGCAATGTTGCTTTGTTACCAGGGCGGGGGTCATAGCGACTGGCGTATTGCTCTAGGGTTGCTTTGTCCACCAGCCATTTGTTGCCAAATTTGATCGCTGGTAATTTCCCCTGCCGAATAAGGCGGCGGACTGATTCAGGGTGGATATTCAACCGTTTGCTGACTTCAGCCACGCCTGCGTAGTTCTCCAGTAGGTCTTCTTTGCTCATCAGATTTTAACACCCAGCCCGGGTGCGGGATATTACAACAATTTCAATGTTGAAACAATACAACAAAACAAGCAATATGTCAAGTGCAATTGTTGATCAATTACAACAAATATAGTGTGTAGAGCGTATTTCGCAGCCTGAGTGACGACGGTCTACGCACTACGAACGACGCATTAAGAATTCGGGTTAATCCAGCAAAAGGCCACAAATGGAGACGAGAGAGTGGCTGTCGGGGTCGGCCGGGCATTGGTCGTAGGCAAGGGAACGGCCGTTGCTGACCGAATCGAGGTAGCGCAACATCAGGTAGATGGGGGAGAAGCCGCAAATTCGGTTGCGGTCGTGGACATTGGCAATCTGGCGGTAGAAATCGGCGGCATCGCCCTGCGTAACGGCCGTTATCACCCCTTCATCCGCCTGGTGTAACTGCTGTCTCCGAGTCTGGTCCATGATGAAGTTATCGCCAAAGGCCGGACCAACGTGAGACAGATCAACCGAAGCTACGGCCAGCACCCGTTTACCGGCGGTCGCCTGCCGCAGCGCGTCCAGCGCCGTCATAAGCAGTTCGTCCTGTGCCGGATGGCTGCCGTTCCCCATAAAATGATAAAAAGAGCCGCACAAGAGGGGAATCATTGGTTTGGGGTCCAGGCCGAGCCGCTGGTAGGTATAGTGGAGCCAGACGGCCGAGAGTTCAACTGCATGTTCATGCCGGTGGTGGAGTTCTTCTCTGTACGCTTCTTCCGGTCCAATGGCCGCAGCGACGGCGTCGATAACGGCCGTATCCGTCGGCAGTACCCCGTAGGGCGTGGCGTAGGGCTGGCGAGTCAGGGTAAACGTGCCCGGCCCGCCATTGTGGTCGGTGCCAAAAATGAGAACGATGTCAGCCTCGGTAACGGCCGTTGCTGCCTCGCGCCATACCTGGGCATAGACTGGCCCACCCCGGTCATAGTCAATGTGGGGAGAGACCAGCGCCCGGCCTGACCAATCCAGTTGGGCTGGCTCTGCGCCGCCGAAGCTGTCAAACAGGGCCGTTAACTGGGCGGGATCGGCCGGGTAGCTCAGGTCGGCCAGGGCTGGCGGACGATAAGCCAGGCTGCGGTAGGCGTGGAGGAGATCAGCTTTGAGTTGGGCAGAACGGCCGTTTTCCAACAAACCCGCCGCATTCAGGGCAGCGACCGCCTCTGCAACCACCTCAAACGCGACCCGCTCTCCTACCTGTTCACACAGCCGGGCGTGGATGGTGGCCAGGTCATGCTGGCCGTCCATAAAGGGCAGCATGGTAGCCAGTGCCGGCGGAAAAACAAGCTGCTGCTGCGTCAGTTGCAGCGGATCGCGCAGCAGCCAGAGGGATTGGCCCTGGTGATAGACGGGTTGAAAGTCGAGGGGGCGCAGGCGGGGATAGGCGGGTGGCTTCATGCTCAGGATGGCGGGGGGCAGGCGGGGTTGAAGCCAACGGGCCCAAGCAGGGCGTCGAAAAAGGGATAGAGCGGACCACAGTAGAGCAATCGCCCCTGGTCGTAGGCGTCTAAAAAGAAGAGCAGCCCTACGCACAGAACACCAAAGAGCAAAAAGCCACAGCCGCAGCCGAGCAAGAGCTGGCGCGTACGACTGGGGCCAGCGTCGGCTTCCCCAAAACTGGCTGCCGGCGGGGCGCTCTGTTCGACCTGCGCCGGTTGGGGCGGATAAAATTGGGTAGGGGATTCGGCTGTGGGTGGTCGTGGCGCAGAAGCGGCAGCCGGTTCCCATGAATCTGCCTCAGCCCAGTCATCATCGGTCAACTCATCGTCGGGCGACCAATTGTCGGGCGACCAATTGTCGGGCGACCAATCGTCGGCCCAATCGTCAGCGTAGCCCGCTGCCGGTGTGTCTTCCTGAAAAATGAGCGTGATCGATTCGCCCAACTGGAGGATGTCGCCATGCTGTAAGATAACAGTTCCCTGCACGCGACGGCCGTTGACAAATGAGCCGTTGGTGCTGCCAGTATCCTCTATCTGGTAGAGGCCGCCGCTAAAGCTGATAAGGGCATGTCGCCGCGACACTTCCGGGTCCTGAATGGCAATGTCGTTGTCGGGCGAGCGGCCCAGGCTCATGGGTGCTTCGCTTAAGGGGTACTCTTGATTGGGATATGGTCCTCTTTGAACCACCAGACGGGCGGACATGTTGCGCTCCATAGTGAAAGGATGAATGACGAATTATGCGTTACGAAGGTGAGTATAGAAAGTCGGGGCGGCTTTGTCAATTGTCGAAATACGGCCGTTTGCATCAATCACCGCCCCATCACCCACAGAAATAGGCGTGGGGCGGCTCATGATCATCTGGCGCAAAGGTTCCAGGTCAGCGGCCGTTTGCCCATTGGCTTGGGCCAGCATCTCCAGCGCAATTGTCTGGATATTCCGGTAATTCTCCAGGTCATACGGGTTCTTACAAAAGGTGAGGCCAGCCGCAGACATATGGCGCAGTTTGTCGGCCCAGAGGGCCAATTGTTGGGCTAAGGGTAATTGGGTCATAGACTGCTTCCTTGGTCAAATAGAGTTGGTTTCAAACAACACCCTCCTCACGTAAAGCAACAATCTGATTTGGACTGTAGCCGAGCATTTCTTGCAGGATGTCGTCGGTGTGCTGGCCCAGGTAGGGGGGCGGCAGGCGCACGTCGGTGGGCGCGGTAGGGATTTTGAGGGGGGAGGTGAGTAGGGGTATACGGCCGTTTCGTTCATCCTCCACCTCAATCTGCATCTGCCTGGCCCGGATTTGTGGGTCGGCCAACGTTTGGGCGATATTGTTGATGGGGGCTACCGGCACGCCAATCTCGTCACACAAGGCCATCCAGTGGGCGATGGGCTGGGTGATAAACATCTCGCGCAGCATCGCCACCACCTGCTCCCGATTTTTCACGCGGGCCGGATTGGTGGCGAATCGTTCGTCTGTGGCCCAGTCTGGTTGGTCAACGGCCGTGCAAAATTTACGCCATTGGTGATCATTAGCGGCGGCAAAGGCAAAATAGCCATCGGCCGCCCGGAATTCCTGATAAGGCACAATGTTGGGGTGAGCGTTGCCATACCGCTCCGACAATTCTCCCGAAACCAGATAGTTGCTGGCTACATAAGTCATCAACGCCAGTTGCGAATCGAGCAAGGCCATGTCGATGCGCTGCCCCTGGCCGGTGCGCTCCCGTTGAAAGAGAGCGGCCAGAATGGCGCTGCTGGCAAACATGCCGGTGGCAATGTCGGCCATGGCAATGCCGGCCCGAATCGGCTCCCGGTCCGGCGGGCCGGTGACGCTCATCACGCCCCCCATCGCCTGGATCATAAAATCATAGCCCACCTTGTCCCGGTATGGCCCTTCGTAGCCAAAGCCGGTAATGGTGGCGTAGATGAGGTCAGGACGCAACTGCTGTAAGGCGGCTTCATCCAGCCCCCAGCCGGCCATTGTACCCGCCCGGAAATTCTCAATCAGCACGTCCCCCTGCCGGATCAATTCCTTGAGGATGGCGAGACCCTTTTCGCTTTTCAGGTTTAGCGTCATGCTGCGCTTGTTGCGATTAGTGGAGAGGAAGTAGGCCGATTGGCCGCTTTTGGTGTAGGGTGGCCCCCAGGTGCGGGTGTCGTCCCCCTGGCCCGGTCGCTCAATTTTGATGACATCTGCGCCCAAATCGCCTAGCATCATGGTACAATATGGCCCGGCCAATATGCGCGAGAGGTCGATGATGCGGATGCCGTCGAGGAGGCGGTTTTGTTGGTTCATGGATGCTCCTGGTAAAACGTAATGCGTAAAACGTAATGGGCTTGACGATAGCTTACGCTTTACGTTTTACGCCCTATTGCTATCTAACAACTTGTTAACCTATGACTATACTCATCCCTACCACTTTGACCAGTTTAACCCACGCGCTGCGTTCGGGGGAGCTGGATTTGTTGACTTATATTGAAACGTTGGCGGCTCGCTTTGACGAGATTGAGCCGCAGGTGCAGGCGTTTGTGCCGGAAAACGGCCGTTTCGACCGCCTCTACCAGCAAGCCCGCACCTTGTTGGCAAAATACCCGGAACCGACGGAACGGCCGTTGCTGTTCGGCATCCCCATTGGCGTCAAAGATATATTCTACACCGATGGTTTTATCACCCAGGCGGGCAGTCGCCTGTCGGCCGACCTGTGGAACAGCGACGGCGAAGCGCCCAGTGTGACCCGCTTGCGCCAGCAGGGTGCGCTCATCATGGGCAAAACCGTCACCACCGAATTTGCCTACTTCGGTTCCGGCCCCACACGCAACCCCCACAATCCCGACCACACCCCCGGCGGCTCTAGCAGCGGCTCGGCGGCGGCGGTGGCGGCGGGTCTCTGCCCGTTGGCGTTAGGCACGCAGACGATTGGCTCGATTAACCGGCCGGCCGCCTTCTGCGGCGTGGTGGGCTACAAACCCAGCTACGAGCGCATCCCCAAACAAAATGTGCTGCCCCTGGCCGCCTCGGCCGACCATGTGGGGCTGTTTACGCCCGGCGTCGATGGGGCGGAACTGATCGCCGGGTTGCTCTGCGGCCAGTGGCAGTTGGCCGTCATGATCGATCCCGCCTCGCAGCCGGTGCTAGGTGTTCCCGAAGGGCCGTATCTGGAACGGGCCTCGACCGAAGGGCTGGCTCACTTTCGGGCGGTCTGTGCCCGGCTGCAAGGGGCCGGTTTTATGGTCAAGTCGGTAGCGGCGCTGCCGGATTTTGACGCGATTTATGCCCGGCACAATTTGCTGGTGGCGGCTGAGGCGGCGCAGGTGCATCGGGCCTGGTATGAGCAGTATGGGGCGTTGTATCATCCGAAAACGGCCGTTCTCATCGAGCGTGGGTTGGGGGTGTCTAAAGAGGAATTAGCGGCGGCGCGAAACGGCCGTTTACGCCTGCGCCGCCAGTTGATGCAGTTGATGGACCGGCAAGGCATCGATCTCTGGCTCTCACCCCCGGCTCCCGGTCCGGCCCCGGCCGGGCTAGACAGCACCGGCGATCCCGTCATGAACCTGCCATGGACCCACGCCGGGCTGCCCACGCTGACCCTGCCCGCCGGTAAAAACGAGGTCGGTCTGCCGCTGGGACTGCAACTCACCGCTCGTTGGTACGAGGATGAAAAGATGCTTGATTGGGCGGCTGATATGGAGCGGGTGGTGGGTGATTTGCTGGAAAACTAAGCTGGTAAAGTCTGAAGTGGGTACTCTTGTATGTCTGTGTCTGTCGTGACGAGTATAAGATTGTGTTGAATTGCCTGACATATCAACATTCGATCGAAAGGATCGCGGTGAATTTCCGGTAGATTAACAAGGTGGCCAACACTTGCTTCATCCAGGTCCAGATGAGAAATATGATGCCGCTTGCGCTGCTCCGGAATGAAAATCTCTGGTGATTGGGGCAGTGGCAATCTTCCCAGTTGGTATTTGATAGTAATTTCCCACAGCGAAACGACGCTGAGGTAAACACGATTATCGATATGCCGAATGGTATCTAGTATTCTGGGTGAAAGACGCTTGTCCTTTGTAATGTACCAGAGAAAGATATGCGTATCGAGTAGAATGTTCATGTCCCTTCGAATGTTGCCAGAATATCATCGGGTAATGGGTCGTCAAAGTCTTTGGGTACGGTAAATTGGCCGTAAGCGAGACCGTAGGGGCGAAGCATAACTGCCTCCTCCCCCTCTTCAAAGATAGTTACCAAGACGCGACGCTTGCCCGTGACTTGAATTGGTTCGAGTAAACGAACTTTGCCTTGTTCATCAATTGTGGCTTCTATAGTACGCATAGTTGCTGTTCTCCTGAGTTCATTAACAGACATTAGTATTTTAACACAATTGTTGTGTGGATGGTTGGGGAAAAAAGAGAGGCGCTTGAGTTGGTTGGGTAATAGGTGAATTTATGCAAGAATTAAGCTATCTGGCATTGGGTGATTCGTACACGATTGGTGAAGGTGTAGCTGAGGCGGAGCGCTGGCCGGTGCAGTTGGTGACCCGGCTGCGTATTGCCGGTATACAGATAGCCGATCCGCACATTATAGCCCGGACGGGTTGGACGACCGGTGAGCTGATAGCAGGTATAAAAACGGCCGATCCCCAGGGCCCCTATCATCTGGCTACGCTCTTGATTGGGGTCAATAATCAATACCGGGGACTGGCTATGACCGACTATCGTCACGAATTTAGAGACCTGTTGCAGCAGGCGATACAGTTGATCGCGGGTGAGCCGGGCTGCATTGTGGTACTCTCCATACCTGATTGGAGCGTCACCCCTTTTGCCGAGGGACGTGACCGTGCCCAAATAGCGACCGAAATTGATCTGTTCAATCAAATCAACCGGGAAGAGACGGTGAAACAGGGTGCCCGCTATGTAGATATTACGCCACTTTCGCGAACGGCCGTTTCAGATCCGCAACTCATCACAAAGGACGGCCTTCATCCTTCCGCCAAAATGTACGCTGCCTGGGTGACACAGGTGCTCCCGGTGCTGCGGCTTTAGGAGCCAGTTTATGGTTGTGGGTAGCCGCCGAACGTCCGAAAGCGCCGGTTACGCGGGGATTCCCACCATGGTGTTGGTAGCAAATGTGGGGATTGCAGTCGATCGCTGCCGCGCCCCCGTAGGCATGGGCAGGTCATCGACAAAATAGCTGCTGCACGCCTCGTCGATCATCTCTACAGTCATGGCCGGTTCTGTGCCCGCGTAGTCAGAAATAGAAATGATGATTTTCAATATATCACGGGGGTGTACGCTCTGCATGGTGCGCTGCGGTTCACGGTACCACTTCTGCAGCAGGTAGAGAAAAGCATTTTTGTCGAAGGTAATCCGCAGGGAGTGGCACATCCTTCTGAAGACTTCGTAGAAGAGCTTCTCGGTGGGACCGGCTACTTCAACCTTCATCTGAATACGGCGCAGAAAAGCGCCATCGACCAGGTCGGTTGGGTCCAGGTTGGTAGAAAAAACGATCAACTGGCGAAAAGGAACTTCCACCGTTTGACCCGATTGCAAACGCAGAAAGTCGATGCCATTTTCCAAAGGCACAATCCAGCGATTGAGTAATTCTTGAGGACTGATCTGCTGTCGGCCAAAGTCGTCAATCAGGAACATGCCGCCGTTGGCCTTCATTTGTAGCGGGGCCTCATACACTTTGGCAATCGGCTCATAGCGCAGGCTGAGCGCATCCATTGCTAGTTCACCACCCACCATAACAGCCGGCCGCTTAAAAGCCCGCCAGCGATTGTCCACGCGCAGCTTGTCAGTTACGCCATTCCCATTCCCCTTCCCATTTCCGTTTCCGTTCATATGGCTGGTCATGCTAAACTGCATAGATAACTCATCGGGGCTTAACGGTTTGTGAACCAGCGGGTCAAGTATACGGATAATCTGACCGCCAACCGTAACCGCATCAGGCAGCCAGATAGGCTCATCTTCGGCCAGTAAGTCGGCTAGAGCCTGAGCAACGGCCGTTTTCCCGTTGCCAGGCGGACCATAGATGAAGAGGGAGGACCCGGAGTTGAGGGGAGGGCCGATGCGGCGGTGAAAATCATCGGGCAGTACCAGATGGGAGAGGCCAGCCTGAACCTGGTACGGGGAGATTTGCCGCTTTTTATTTGTTTGCAGCAGTATAGCCTGGTTGTATTTTTCTAAAGAAACGGGTAAACGGCCGACATACTGGCTGCGGTTAAAGGCATCGAGGGCACGCTTTTTGCCGGCATCGGTCAAACTATAGGTAAAGCTGAGGCTGCCCAGAGATCCGGCTTTGCTGACCTCAACCAGATGCTCTTGCTTCATGTGAGAAAGCATAGTGTCAACAATGCGCACATGAATGCCCATTATCTCAGCCATGCGCGACACACTGGCTTCTCCCTCATTAAACAGGATACGAAACACCGTATCGGTGATGATACTCTGTGGAATTTCTAGTGCTTCCGGGTCGGTTACTGGCTTTAGCAGTTTTAGTAGTTCTGGCCAACTCATGGGTTATTTCGCCTTTTTTAGTGACATTGTTGATGGTTTGAAGACCAAACCAAGTATAGGCGAAATGGGGTTGTTTCTCACTAGGAAATAGGGCATAGCGCATTGGGGCTACTGGGGAATAAAAAACCGGGCTTTGTCAAAAAGCCCGGTTTTTGTTAATCAATGGCTGTAGGTGGTATGAGTCAGGCAACGGCCGTTTCTACCACCTCACTCTCCGGGCCGTCACCATTGGCCGATGGGGCTTTCTCTTGCCCATTCTCTTCCACCCGCGACAGCCGGCCTTCACGGATTACGGCTACCGAAGCCACCGTGTCGCCGTTACGCAAATCCATCACGCGCACCCCCTGGGTAGACCGCCCCTGCTGTGAAATAGAGTCAACGGCCGTTCGCAAAATAATACCATTAGTCGAAATACAGGTCACCTCATCACCAGGGGCCACCACGCGGGCACTGACAATCTTGCCCGTTCGCTCTGGTGTCAGCACCATCGCCCGCACCCCCTGGCCATACCGATTTTGGCAGCGATAATCATCCAGCGGCGTCCGTTTACCATACCCCTTTTCGGTAATGACAAGCACATCCTCACCCGTATCGACCACGTCTGCCCCGGCCACGTTATCCCACGCATCCAGGCGCATGGCATACACCCCGGCCGCTGTGCGACCCATCGGGCGTACATCTTCCTCGTTAAAGCGAATGCCGCGCCCCTGCTCACTCACCAGAATCAAATCCTGGCCGCCGGTGGTCATCTTGACCCAGTTGAGGCTGTCCCCTTCGTCCAGCGAAATAGCAATAATGCCGCTGGAACGGACGTTGGCAAACGCGCCCAACTCAACCCGCTTGATGCGACCCTTTTGCGTAAACATCACCAGGTATTCGGCATCATCAAAACTATGCACGGGCAAAGCGGCCGTTACCTTCTCATCCGGCAGCAGGGGCAAAATATTCATCATCGACGACCCCTTCGCCGTTCGGTCCAGTTCCGGAATCTGGTATACCTTTTCCACGTACACCTTACCCTGATTGGTAAAAAAGAGCATGCTGTTCAGCGTACCGGCCGCAATCAGATGCTCCAATGCATCCTCCTCGCGGGTACTCATGCCGATCAGCCCCTTACCGCCCCGCTCCTGCTTGCGGTAAGCTACCACCGGCGTCCGCTTAATGTAGCCGCGCTGCGTGATCGAAATCAGCACATCCTCATCCTGAATCATATCCTCAATATTCAGGTCAGCGTCCAGATAAGCGGCAATTTCCGAGCGGCGCTCATCGCCATACTTGTCCCGAATTTCCAGCAAATCTTCCCGAATCAGCGCCAACACTTTCTTATGATCGGCCAGCAGGTCACGCAGATAGGCAATATGCGCCGTCACTTCTTTATGCTCATCCACAATCTTCTGCCGCTCCAGCGCGGCCAGGCGACGCAACTGCATGTCCAAAATGGCCGTTGCCTGAATCTCAGTCAGATCAAACTTTTCCACCAGACTGGTACGGGCTGTGTCGGCATCAGGCGATTGGCGAATCGTCTCAATTACCTCGTCCAGATTGTCTTGGGCAATTAGCAGCCCTTCCAGAATATGCTGTCGCCGCAGTGCCTTGTCCAGTTCAAACTGGGTGCGCCGCCGAATGACCTCGACGCGGTGGTCGATGTAGATTTGCAGGGCGCGTTTGAGGGCCAGCAGGCGGGGCTGCTTATCAACCAGGGCCAGCATTTGGATGCCAAAGGTGGTTTGCAGCGCGGTATGTTTGTACAACTGGTTCAACACCTTGAGCGGCTGCGTCCCCCGCTTTAGCTCCACAATAATAGAGATACCGCGCCGGTCTGACTCGTCGCGCAGGTCAGAAATGTCAGGGATTTCCCCTTTGTTGACCAGTTCGGCAATGCGCTCTATCAGCATCGACTTGTTGACCTGGAAGGGGATTTCGGTGATGTTGATGCGCTGCCGGTTGGGGTTGTTGGGCATCTCTTCCACTTCGGCCACAGCCCGGATAATCACCCGGCCACGACCGGTAGCATAAGCGGAACGAATCCCTTCTGTCCCCACAATAATGCCGCCAGTGGGGAAATCTGGCCCTTTGACAAATTGCATCAAATCATCCAGCGTTACCTCTTCCCATTCATCCTGGCGGTCAATCAGGTGGATGACGGCGTCACACACTTCGGTCAGGTTGTGGGGCGGGATGTTGGTAGCCATACCAACGGCAATACCGGTGGAACCGTTGAGTAGCAAATTGGGCAGACGGGCCGGCAGCAGCTCTGGCTCGTTTAGGCTGTCATCAAAGTTGGGTTTAAAATCGACCGTTTCTTTGTCGATGTCTTCCAGTAATTCGGCGGCGATGGGGGCCAGCCGGGCCTCGGTGTAGCGCATGGCGGCCGCGCTGTCGCCGTCTATGCTGCCAAAGTTGCCCTGCCCATCAACCAGTGGGTAGCGCATGGAGAAATCTTGGGCCATACGGACCATCGCATCGTAAACGGAACTGTCGCCGTGTGGGTGGTATTTACCCAGGACCTCGCCGACGATACGGGCGCTTTTGCGGTGGGCGCCGGTGTGGCGTATGCCCATATCGTGCATGGCGTAGAGGATGCGCCGATGGACTGGCTTGAGGCCGTCGCGGGCGTCGGGTAAAGCACGGGAGACGATAACGCTCATGGCGTAGTCGAGGAAGGAGTTTCGCATCTCCCGGTTGATGTCAATGGTGTTTACAGTACCGCCATCAACGATAAGTTCTGGTTCGGTAGCCAATACAATAACCTCCAGTTTGTCGCTGTTACCTCCGGCTTATTGGATTGCTAAAAGAAGCGGCGCCGGGACTAAAATTTAGTCGTTTTGCGAGGTGAATCTAACGCCTCAATTATACCTCAAACAGGTTGATTTAACGAGTTTGGTTACGCAGTTGTCAGACTACAAAAGTCTCGCAGACTTTTGTAGTCTCTTATGCCAAACTGCGCTTGCGGTGGGGGTTGAAGAAGGGGGTAGGCACAACGCGCACCTGGGCTTGCTGGTGGCTGTATTCAACGGGGAAAACCAGGTTTAGCTGCTGGTGGGGCTGGGCGTAGTCGCTGCGGACAGTAGCCAGGCCGGTATATTTTTTAAGCAGGGGGGAGAAGGTGTGGCTTGTGGCCTGGCCGACCTGCTGGCCTTCGTGGTAGAGGGGCAATGGGGTGCGGTTGGCGGGCCGCTCGGCAACATCGGGGCGTAGGTTAAACGGCCGATACAGCCGCTCTAATTCAAACCAGTCAATCTCAAAGCCAACCAACCGCCAGCGCGGATCACATTCCTGCTCGGCCAGCAATGCCCGCTTACCGATAAAGTCGTCGCCGTCCAGTTTAACTGCCCAACCCAGCCCGGCCTCGTAGGGGGAGGATTTCTGGGCTTCGGTGCAGGCGTGGTTGGCCGGTACGTAATCGACGCCGTTGAGAATGAAGCCGGCCTCGATGCGAGCCATGTCCAGGGCCAGCAGACCGGCGGGCAGCAGGTTGTAGCGCTGCCCGGCGGCCATGAGGGCCTGCCAGACCTGGCCGGCCGACGCCGGCCGCAGCCAGAGTTCATAGCCCAAATCGCCCGTGTAGCCGGTACGCGAGAGGATGAGATCGGTGTTGTTCATACGGCCGTTTCCCCACCCAAAATAGCGCAGTTGCCCCATATCCAGCCCGGTGACCACCTCTTGCAAAATCAGGCCGCTTTTGGGGCCTTGCAGCGCCAGGGCCGCCCACTCGTCAGAGACGTCTGTTACCGCAGCTTGCAGCCCATAGCCCACATCCTGAAACCAGCGCAAGTTGGGTTCGGCGGCCGTGATGCGGAACTGCTGTTCAGCCAGCCGCATGATGGTGCCATCGTCGAGTAGCTTGCCCTCCTCGTCACACCAGGGGGAGTAGATGACCTGCCCCACGCGACAGCGGGTCAGGTCGCGGGTCATAATGCGGTCCACCAGGCGCAGGGCATCGCGGCCGCTGATTTCATATTTGAACAAGGGGGAGACATCAAACAGGGCCGCGCTGTTGCGGATGGCCCAATATTCCCGCTCGTGGCTGGCGGATTCGTAGCGGCTGGCAGCCAGATAGCCCGACCAGTCGCGCCAGTCGTGGCTCTGGCAGAGGGGGGCGGTGTGGGGGTGAAAAGGTGTTGGTAGTGGCATATGGCGTTAAGTATAGCGTGTCTTTTGGATTTCGCAGGGTTTAACGTAAAACGTAAAACGTAATGCGTAATGCGTAAGGTCTCTCCGGTTACGTTTTACGTTTTACGCATTACGGCTTGTCAACTTTGTCAGGCCAACAGGCGATCCACTCGTGAGCGGACGGCCATGGTGATCAGATCGCGCACCTTGAGTTTGCCACGGGCACGGCCGAGTTGCAGATGGGTCATGATGGTGGTGGCGGGTACAGACGGCCGTTCCGCCTCTTCCTTCTGCACCAACGACAACGCCCCACTGGGACAGCCAGAAACACACAGGCCACAGCCAATACAGCGGGCCAGCCGCACCTGCGGCACATAGTTGTCCAGGTCCAGCGCGTCTGTCTGGCAGCGGATTTCGCAAATGCCGCACATGGTACACAGTTCGGCATTAACAGTGGCATAAAATGAAGAGCCGATCAGCGTGGCCGGGTGAGGATGCTGCTTCAGGTGGCGCAGCACACCGCAGCAGTCGCCACAGCAGCAGCAGATGAAGCTGGCGTGCTGCGAGTTGCTGGGCTGCAAGACCAGCCCGGCTTCGTCGGCCGTTTGCAGAATGTCCAACGCCTCGGCCTGGCTGATCGGCCGGCCGAGACCGTTGCGCTGGTAAAATTGGGCCGCCGAGCCAAAGGAGAGGCAGGTTTCAGACGGCTTGCCGCAGCCTTTGCCCACCATCGCCCGCTCCTGGCGGCAGATGCAGGGGGCAACCGTTATCTGCTCATGGGCACGCACCAATTCTTCGGCCTGCTCATAGACCATGACGTGCATATCGGCCGTAATCGCTTCGCCCACCGGGATGGTACGCAGTTGGGGCGTTTTTTCCCAAATAGCCAGCAGGTGGGGGGCGTATTCCTCAAAATCATGGATTAGCTCTGGTGTTAACCGGTTGACCTGGAATTCCCAAATGCCAACGACGAAGGGGGCCGCGCCGTAGCGGGGCTGGCCGTCGGCCGTGTGCTGGCTGTAAATCAGCCCTTTGCGCTCCATGTCGGCTAACTGTTGGGCGGTTTCAGCCACCGGCCGGCCGGCACGACGGGCTACCACTCGTGCTTCTTCAGGCAGAACGGTGAGCTTGAGGCACAGGGCGGCCTCTTCTGGTGTAAACAGGCGGCGCAAAATCCGCAGTTCGACGCCGGACTCGGTGGCCGGGTAGCCGGCCGGTAGCTGGTCTAAATGGTGGGCTAATTGGGTGTAGATGTTGTTGGTCATGGTTTTCCTTGAGGCGTGGAGCGTGAAAAGTGAAACGTGAAGCGTGATGCGTAAAACGTAAAGCGTAAAACGTAAAGCGTAAAACGTAAACTACGCAATACGCAATACGCAATACGCAATACGCAATAATTCATCTTTTCCATTGTAGCCATTCTCCGTGCCAGGTGAAGTGATTATGACCACACAGGGGGCTGACAAACGTCATGAATGGCATGGGCAAAGGCTGTGTTGTGGGGGGTTGTGGTAAACGCCCTTGTCAAACCTACCCTGTTGTTGTATTATTTCAACAATATTGTTTGTTGTATTATCCCGCAGTGGGCCTGATGGTTACGCGTATAACCCAATGGTATGGAGACAACCTTGAGCCAGGCAACGATTAGCATAAAGGGCATTCGCGAGGGTTTGCTGTTTGCCGTGGATGGTTCGGGATCGGTGGCTGACGCGCTGGCTGAACTGGAGCAGGTGGTGGCAGAACGCCATGCTTTCTTGCAGGGCAGCCGCGTGGCGCTGACCGTAGGTATGCGGCCGTTTACGGCCGATCAACTGCAAGCGGTGCAAACGCTACTGGCTGACCATGACCTGGAGTTGTGGACGGTGCTGGCAGAGCGAGCGGAGACACGCCAGGCGGCCCGCAAGCTGGGACTGGCCACGCGCCTGCCGGGTAGTCAAACTGATTTGGACGGGAATGTCCTGGCAGAAACGGCCGTTTCCAGGCAACCAGGTTCCCTTCACCCGGAACCAACGGCTACCGGCGATCTCTTTTTGCGCGAGACGTTGCGCTCAGGCCGCTCCGTTTATCACGAAGGGTCCGTTACTATTTTAGGCGACGTCAATCCCGGCGCGGAAATCATTGCTGAGGGCAGCGTGATCGTCTGGGGCCGGCTGCGCGGTCTGGTTCATGCGGGTGTTGGTGGCGACGAAACGGCCGTTATCTGCGCTCTCGATCTTAGCCCCACCCAGCTACGTATTGCCAATCAGATTGCTATTCCACCGGCCGAATCTCGCCCCACTACTCAGCCGGAACAAGCAACTATTCGTCAGGGCCAGATTGTAGCCGCGCCATGGCATAAATAAGCGAGACGGTCAGAAACGGCCGTTTTCTTGAGGAGATTATTATGAGTGCAAAAGTAATCACCGTTACCTCCGGTAAGGGTGGCGTGGGTAAAACAACCGTCACCGCCAATCTGGCCGCGGCGTTGGCCATGATGGGCAACAAGGTTGTCACCATTGACGCTGATATTGGCCTGCGTAATCTGGACGTCGTCATGGGGCTGGAAAACCGGATCGTCTATGACCTGGTAGACGTGGTCGAAGGGCGCTGCCGTATCCGCCAGGCGATGATCAAAGACAAACGCCAGCCTGAGCTTTACCTTATCCCCGCGGCTCAAACCCGTGACAAAATGGCCGTAAGCCCCTCAGACATGGTGCTGGTATGCGACCAGTTGCGGGAGGAGATGGACTATATTTTGCTGGATTCCCCGGCCGGCATTGAGCGGGGTTTTCGTAACGCGCTGGCTCCGGCCGATCAGGTACTCATTGTCACCAACCCGGAGGTATCGGCCGTGCGTGACGCGGATCGGATTGTGGGGTTGATCGAAGCCGAGGAGAAAGGACCGGCCAAATTGATTATCAACCGGCTCAAACCGGCCATGGTAGCGCGGGGTGACATGCTCTCTATCGAAGATGTGCTGGACATTTTGATGATAGACCTGATAGGCGTTGTGCCTGAAGACGAGTCGGTGCTGGTGGCCAGCAATCAGGGTACCCCTATCGCTATGGCCAGCGTCAACGGCTCCAGCGCCGGGCAGTCGTTCCGCAACATCGCCCGCCGCCTGCAAGGGGAAGAAGTGCCCCTGCTGGATTTGATGGCCAAAAATGGATTTTGGGACCGTGTGCGCAACTGGGTCAACGGTGTATAGAGTGACTACAAAAGTCTGCCAGACTTTTGTAGTCTGACACAGGCGAGAGGGGTAGACAATGAGTTGGTTAGATAGATTATTTGGCAAAAAAGAGACGAGTAGTAATGTGGCCAAGCAGCGGCTGCAAATGGTCCTTATCCACGATCGCAGTGACATTTCCCCCGGCATCATTGAACAGATTAAGGATGAGATTATCGAGGTAATTGCCCGGCGGCTGTCGGTTGATTCGGATAACGTGGTCATCAATTTGACCCAGACTGCCAAGGAAAGCCGGCTGGTGGCGGAGATTCCGCTGCAAAGTAGCAGGGTAGCGGAGTGGCGAAGTGGCGGGGTGGCAAAGTAACTTCGCCACTGCGCCGCTTTGCCACCCTGCTTAAGTGTCGCATTGGAAAAAGTAGACAAACTGAAACGGCCGTTTACAATACAGGGCTATGTTATCAAACACGTCTGTTTGGCGACACTTTGATCTTTGGCTGGCAGCGGCTGTTCTGGTTTTGACGGCCTACGGCATCCTCATGATCCGCAGTGCTGTCACCGGTGCCCCTGCCCTAGAGCCACTGGCCGGGCAGCAGATTATTTGGGCCGTTATTGGTTTCGTCTTTATGATTGCCATGGCGGCCGTTGACTACCGCTATTTTGCCTCCTCCCACTGGTATATTTACGCCGTTCTGATTGTAGCCCTACTGATAGTCATCGTGGCCGGCCAGGTCAACAACGAAGCCCGACGCTGGATTAGCCTCGGTTTTATTGAGATTCAACCGTCAGAATTCGGCCGTGTCTTTATCGCCATCACCTTTGGCCAATTCCTGGCCAGTCGGCGGCAGTATATTCACCGCTTCAGCAATACGATCATGTCCCTGGCCTACATTGGCCTGCCCATCGTCCTCATCTTCCTACAGCCCGACCTGGGGATGACGCTGCTTTACGTCGTTATCTGGTTTATCATGATCTGGCTAGCAGGACTGCCGCTGAGCCACTTTGCTGTGCTGGGGGCCATTGGTATTTTGGGTATCGGGGCCATCTTCCCCTTTTTAGCCCCCTACCAGCAAGAGCGCATTACCTCCTTTATCAACCCCGAAGCGGATACGGCCAGCGTATTCAACGTTGATCAGGCGGAGATCAGTATTGGCACCGGTGGTTTGTGGGGTAAAGGCTATATGCAGGGTACACAGAGCCAGCTTGGTTTCTTGCGCGTACAGCACACCGACTTTATTTTCTCCGTGGTTACGGAAGAAATGGGGCTGTTTTTTGGATCGGCCGTTGTGCTGTTGCTCATGGGGTTTATCTTGCTCAGGATTATCCAGGCAGCGGCTTTGACTACCGATCCGGCTGGAAAGTTGATGTGTGCCGGCATTGCCGGTATTCTCTTCTTTCAAACGCTGGTTAACGTGGGCATGAACGTGCGCCTGCTGCCTGTCACCGGTCTGACCCTCCCCTTTGTCAGCTATGGGGGCAGTTCTCTCATCACGCTCTTTTTAGCTATCGGTGTGGTACAATCAATCCGTATGCGGCATCGTAAACAAGAATTTGGATAAGCAGAGCGGGGTGGCGCAGTAGCGCAGTGGCGAGGTGACACAGCCAACCCGCAACCCTGCCACTTCGCCACTCCGCAAGGTAACTTCATGACTATTCGTACCCGTTTTGCTCCCAGTCCCACCGGATATTTGCACATTGGCGGCGTGTGGGCTGCCCTTTTTGCCTGGATGTATGCTCGCCGGCATGGTGGCCAATTCATCCTGCGTATTGAAGACACCGACACCAAGCGTACTGTTCCCGGCGCGTTGGAAAATTTGATCGCCAGCCTGCGCTGGTTTGGCCTGGATTGGGATGAAGGGCCGGACGTGGGCGGACCCTACGGGCCTTACATCCAGACGCAGCGGGTGGACCTGTATGCCCAATACGCCAACCGGCTGGTGGCGCAGGGCCACGCTTACAAATGTTTCGCCACGCCGGAAGAACTGGCCGAGATGCGCCAGGAATTGGAGGCCAAAGGGGACCGCTCCGGCTATGATCGGCGCTATCGGGATATGCCCCAGGCTGAGGTAGAAAAGCTAGAGCGGGAAGGACGGCCGTATACCATCCGCTTCAAAATGCCCCTCGACGGCCAGACGGTTGTGCCCGACCTGCTGCGTGGCGACGTCGTTTTCGACAATGACCAGTTCACCGATTACGTGATCGTCAAGTCCAACGGCCTGCCCACCTACCACCTGGCCCATGTGGTGGACGACCACCTGATGCAGATCAGCCACATTACACGCGGCATTGAGTGGCTTAACACGGCTCCGATTCACGTGCGCTTGTTTGAGGCGTTTGGTTGGGAGATGCCGGTTTTGGTCCACATGCCTGTCATTTTAAGCCCCAGCGGCAAAGGCAAGCTGAGCAAACGCGATCAGGCATTTGACGACGGCGGCGAGCGCATCCTGGTCCGGGCCGATGAGTTCATGGCAGGCGGCTATCTGCCCGCAGCGGTTCTCAACTTTCTGGCCAACGTCGGCTGGACCTTTGGCGACGATCAGGAGAAGTTTACCATCGAAGAAGCTATTGCCCGCTTTGATCTGGCCGATGTCAGTGCTGTGCCCACCAAGCTACCTTATAGCAAACTGGATTGGCTCAACGGCCAGTATATTCAGGAGATGGAGCCGTTGGCGTTGGCGGCGGCCGTCAAGCCCTACCTGGAGCGGGAAGGCTATCATATCGACGTGGATCAACTGGCCCTGGTTATGCCCGCCCTGCGCGTCCGTCTCAGGCGGCTCACTGATGCCATCGACTTCCTGCGCTTCGTTTTTGAGGATGTGCCCCTGGTGGTTATGGCCGAAGATTTGGCCCATAAGAAGATGCCCCTGCCGGCCGCCCAGGCCGCCTATGCCCAGGTGTTGGATTTTATTGTCAACGTCGAACCCTTTGACGTGGAAACGATAGCGGCCGGCCTGCGGGCCATCGGCGAGGGGGCTACCGAGAACAACAGCCCTGGCCCGCTGCTGGGCAGCCTGCGTCTGGCCATCACCCGTCAAAGAGTATCGCCGCCCCTGTTTGAGTCTATTGTCGTTCTAGGCCGCCAGCGCACGGTGCAGCGGCTGCAAGAGGCGTTGGCATTGTTGAATACCGTGACTGCTAACCCGTAAGGCGTAAAACGTAAAACGTAAAACGTAACTACAAGGTCCTTACGTTTTACGCTTTACGTTATTAGCAGGTTGCACCTGCCACCGTCTTTTGGTAAGATACAGTCCATACTGCGGGATAGTTTAATGGTAGAACAGCGGACTCTGAATTCGTCAGTCCTGGTTCGAGTCCAGGTCCCGCAGCCAAAAAAAGGACTGGCTTAGGCCGGTCCTTTTGCTTTTTTCAGCGTCCCCACGCCTCGACGCGAGATTATTGAGTCAGCGGCGCACTCATATACAGGCCATCGGGCGTAAAGTCATGCCGGGCGTAATATTCACGAGTACCCACCGCGCTGATGACGGCAATACGGCCGTATCCTCCCACCTTTGCCATCTTCTTCGCCTCAGCAATCAAGGACGCCCCCAGCCCCATATGCTGCGCCTCGCCCTGACTGTCGTGGCCCAGCGGCAGGGCCGGGCCGTAGACGTGGACCTCCCGAATCATGGCCTGGCCGCTCAGTTCGGGCAAGGGGTGGGGTGTGTCAGGATGGGGTAACGAGAGGCGTAAAAAACCAGCAATGCGGCCATCATCCGTTTCATAACTCAGAAAATGTTCAGTCGTGGCATCCGTCTCATACGTGTCCACCCGCAGCGATAACTCTTCGGCCGTGACCGTACCCCGTCGCACCTCGCGGCAGCGGATACAGTGACAGGCCAGCCCCCGCTTCTTCATTTGCTGCTGGGCAATCTGGCGCAGATTGGCCTTTTTGAACCCCTCGACCACATTGGTAGTGGGGATGTCGCGCACGATGCGCGTCAGGCGCGTGTAGCGGGGGGTGATTCGTTTACAAGCGATCAGCAGTTCGACCAAATCGGCCTCGGCGTAGGGCTGGTACTCGCCCCGCTGCCAGTAGTCGTACAGTTCGGCGTTGTCCAGCAGCATACAGGGGTAGATTTTTAGCTCATCGGGGCGCACGGCCGGGTCAGACCAAAGGCTTTGGTAGTCGGCCAGGTCGCTTTCCAGGGTAGCCCCCAGCAGATTGGGCATCCAATGGCCGTGAATCTTGAAGCCAGCCAACCGCAGCATCCGGAAAGCGTCGCGGGTGGCCTGGGCATCGTGGCCCCGGTTGTTGAGAGCCAGCACCCGCTCATCCATGCTCTGAATACCTACCTGCACTTTGGTCACGCCCAGGTAGCGCAGCCAGCGCAGTTCGTCGGGGTTGATGTAATCCTGCCGTGTTTCCACGACCAGACCAACGTTGCGGCGCACGGCCGTTTCGTTGTACGCCTGCGCCTCGGTCAGGGTGGGCAGTTCGACCCCGTTCATGGCGTCAAAGCAGCGTTTGACAAACCATTCCTGGTAATCGCGCCGGTAGCTGGACCAGGTGCCACCCAAAATCAGCAGCTCAATTTTTTGTACAGGATGGCCAATCTTTTGCAGGGCTTCGATGCGGGCGGCCGTCTGGTCGTAGGGGTCGAAGGCGTGGCGTTCGGCTCGCTGCGCCCCTGGTTCGTCGTGGAGGTAGCTCTTGGGCATTCGCACGTCGGTAGGGCAGAAGATGCACTGGCCAGGGCAGGGGTAGGGTTTGGTGAGGACGGTAACGACGGTGACGCCCGCCTGACTGCGGACCGGCTTCATTTGCAGGTGAAAACGGTCGCTGCGCTTGAATTTTAGATAGCCCCGATTGCACAGCGTTTGGTAGACGTTGAGTACCTGGTCTTTGGCCAGCCAGGGCAGTCCGGCGCGGGCGTGTTGGCGCATGACGTGGCGATAGGCTTTACCGGTCAACGGCCGTTGCGCCAACAAAGCCTCAATCAGCCGCACAAAATCCGCCTCCCGCCCACCAATCGCCACCGGCTCATGCTTTTCATACCAGTCGCTGTCGTCGGGTAGGTCTATTTGGGGGGTGTAGTCGAAGTTGTGTTTTGGCATGGGTACGTAATGCGTAAAACGTAAGATGCACTCATTACGTTTTACTCGTTACGTTTTACTCCTTATGTTTCCCCAACCAGTTCCACCATCACCCGCAGCGTCTCCACGTCAAACACCGTCATGTTGAGGGTGGTGATGGGGGCTGCTTGCCAGCGCTGCAGGCGGTCGCGGACGCGGTCTTTGGGGCCAACGAGGGCCACTTCGTCGATCAGGGCGGGCGGCACTTTCATCATCGCTTCGCCCTGCCGCCCCGCCAGGTAGAGGTCCTGGATTTCGTGGGCCTCGGCCTCGTAGCCGTAGCGGGCGGCCAGATCGGTGTAGAAATTTTTGCCTTTGGCCCCCATGCCGCCAATGTAGAGGGCCAGCAGGGGGCGCAGGGCGTTGTAGCAGATGTCCAGATTGTCGTTGATAACAACGGAAACCATCGGGGCGATGTCGAAGTTGTGGTAGCCTTTGCCATTGCCCGCTTGGGCAAAGCCGGCTTCGACCTGCTCGCCGTAAATCTCGCCGTACCGTTCAGGGGAGAAGAAGATGGGCAGCCAGCCGTCGGCAATTTCGGCCGTCAGGGTGACGTTTTGGGGGCCAATGGCGGCCAGGTAGATGGGGATGTCGGGTTGGGCGTTGAGGGTGCTTTTGAGCGGTTTGCCCAGGCCGGTGGCGTCAGCGGCCGTATAGGGAATTTGGTATAGTTTGCCGTCGTATTGCAGCCGTTCTTCGCGCCGGAAGATGGTGCGGAGTATGTCCACGTATTCGCGGGTGCGGGTCAACGGCCGTTTGTAACTCACCCCATGCCAACCCTCTACCACCTGTGGCCCGGAGAGACCAAGACCCATGAGGAAACGGCCGTTGGACAACTGGTTCAGCGTCATGGCCGTCATGGCCGCGTTGGCCGGGGTGCGACCGGGCATCTGCATGATGGCCGTACCCAATTTGATACGCTCCGTCTGTGCCCCCAGCCAGGCCAGCGGCGAGACGGCATCGGAGCCATACGCCTCGGCTGTCCAGACGGCATAGACCCCCAGCCGGTCGGCTTCCTGGACCAGTTCTAACGGTAACTCAATTTTCCCGGCGGCATAGCCGAGCATCAATCCCAGTCTCATTGTTTTCTCCTTAAATAGACAGAGGACAGAGGACGAAAGACGGAAGAGGTCGCTCCGTCATCTGTCGTTGGTCATCCGTCACTTTTCAACAAGCCACGAAATCTTATCTGCCTTGATTGTAGAGCAAAGTAGCGCGAATAAGCAATGCGGGTTTGGACAAAACAAAAAACGCGCTGTGTTTAGCAGCGCGTCTTGTGCCCCCACGGGGATTCGAACCCCGGTTTTAGCCTTGAAAGGGCTACGTCCTGGTCCCCTAGACGATGGGGGCAATGCGAAGGGAATTCTATCATTGCCGGGCATAGGGGTCAAGTTTTTTCACAAAGTGAGCGGAGTGGCGGTGTGGCGGTGTGGCGGAGTGGCGGTGTGGCGAAGTTACCTCGCCCCTTCGCCACCTCGCCACTATAATTCGCTTATGGAGATACGGCCGTACCAACCCCACGACGCTCGTGCCCTGGTTCACAGTTACAATGCGCTGCATGAACGGCCGTTTACCCTGGCTGAATTTCGGACAAGTATGGCGGCATTGCTGGCGGCAAACGGCCGTATCTGGACCATTCTCAGCCCGGACAGCCAACCCGTTGGTTATGCCACCGTCGAACCGGTGCCTGGCCTGCCGGGGTTGGCCGACCTGGATGGGTTGATTGATCCCCACTGGCAGCGGCGCGGGCTGGGCAGCCGGCTGCTGGGCCACTTGTGCCGTAAACTGACGGGTGGCCCCATCCACCAGTTGAGCCACAGCCTGACCGATCTAGACAGTCCGGCCGCCCACTTTTTGCGCTACCACCGCTTTCAACTGAGCCACCAGGAGAGCCACTTGCTGTTCACCGCCTGGGATGATTTGCCGCTGCCTGTGCCCCCATCTCCTACCTGCCGGGTCGCGCCGCTGGCGGAGCGGGCCGAGGCTATGGCCCTGTTCAGCCGGTTGTATGAGGCCAGCTTTGCCCCTCATCCCTGGCACCAGCCCTACAGCCCGGCGGAACTGGAAGCCACGCTGC
This sequence comes from Anaerolineae bacterium, assembly GCA_007123775.1. Classification (GTDB taxonomy): domain Bacteria; phylum Chloroflexota; class Anaerolineae; order Promineifilales; family Promineifilaceae; genus SLGK01. Next base: position 25,836 of record SLGK01000027.1, read on the forward strand.
AAGCAACGGCCGATATGCGCTTCTTGTGGGTGGATAAACAGCCAGTTGGCGTCGTCTGGCTCCACTATCCGGCTCCCGGCGAGGCGGAAATTGAGCCAATGGGGGTGGCGCCGGAGATGCAGGGGTGGGGATACGGCCGTTATCTGCTGCTCGACACGCTCCACTACCTGCGCCAGCGCCAGATTGAGCGGCTGCGGTTAGGGGTGTGGGCCACCAACAAGGTTGCCCTGTCTCTGTATGAACAGATCGGTTTCCGCCACAATTATGCCCGCAGTTATTTGACCCTTGTGCTACACTAGCAAAAGCGTCAGGCCAGATTGGACCAATTTCCTCTGGCGAATGTGGCTGTTCTGTGAAAAATTACGCTAATCTTTGCCTACAGGAGAAACTTCGCATGAAAAAAGCAAACCTGTTTGTCAGAAGCAATCTTATTTTGAGCCTGATTACAGGGGTTGGTTTGCTGACCTTCTTTGTGTTGCAGCAGTTGGTGGGTAGCGCCGTAGCCCAGACCCAACCGGTACCATCAAACAACGGCACTATTATCACCGATACCGTCTGGACGGCCGCCGGCAGCCCCTATTTGATTACCGAGCCAGTGACGATCATACCTGGTGTCGTCCTGACTATTGAGGCCGGTGTAACTGTTTTGGGGGCGGTCATTGACTTTCCCCAATTCACGGTGGCAGAAACGGCCCACCTGCGGGTACAAGGTACGGCCGAATCCCCCGTCACTTTCACTTCGCAGGCTAACAGCGGCCCCGGCGACTGGTCGGGTGTGGCCGCTTTCGGTTCGGTCTATGTGGAACACGCACTTTTTCAAAACAGCCTTTTCAACGTCGCCATATCAGGCGAAAGTGACGGGCCGATTATTCTTGCCAACACCGTTTTCAGCCAGTCGGTTTATGGCCCTAGTGTGGCCATCAATGCCCTGCATCGCCTGCAGATGACAGACGTAGCGTTTGTCGATGTGGTCAACAATCGCGTTCAGATTGATATCATAGATTACTACGGCGATTTGATCAGCGACAATGTCACTTTGACGGCCCATCCTGGCCTGGAAGGGTACGAGTGGGGGCCGAACAAGGTTTTGGGCATCCCGGCCGGGATTACGCTCACACTAGAGCCGGTCGTCACGCTAATGGGACCAGAACAAGGCATTATCTGGCTGAACGGAGGCCACTTGCAGGCGGTGGGCACGGCCGAAGCGCCAGTTACTTTTACTTCAGCTTCAGGCAGCATTGGTGGCTGGGATGGCATATCAGTTCTCAATGGCACGGTGCAGTTAGAGCAGGCTGTGTTGGAAAAAGGCCTATACAATTTGGGCATAGGACCAACCGCTGGTCCGGTGACGCTGCAACAGAGCCAGTCCGCCCACAGCGCCTTTGCCCCCTTGCTGGTCGATGTGGCAGCCTTACCTGATCTACAAATGGAAGGCGTTCATTTCCACAATAATGCCGTCAACCGCGTCATGCTCGATACGGATTCAGCCAGCGCACTCACCGACAGCGCTACTTTGACAGCCCAGCCTGGCCTGGAAGGGTATGAGTTATGGCATGGCGGGTTGGAGCCTTACGACCTGGTCGTGCCGGATGGAATCACGCTAACGGCCGAATCGGGCGTCACCCTTTTCGTGCCCGACGGAAACCAGATACAGGTGCAAGGCCACTTACAGGCCAGCGGCACGCTGACCCATCCAGTAACATTTACCGGCGTCTTGACGGACGCGGCCGGCTGGGACGGCATTCACCTGCAGGGCACGGCCGTTCTGAGCCACACCCTAATTACGCAATCGCAGGCCAGCGGCATATTGGTTGATGGCGGAGATTTAACGGCCGTTTGCAGCACCATTAGCCACAACCAGGCGGCCGGTATTGGGGTTACGGACCAGGGCTTACCGCAAGTAACCGTCACGGCCAGCAATCTTTACAACAATCAGCAGGCTGGTCTTAACAATGAGAACAGCAGCCAGGCGGAAGCCCGCTACAACTGGTGGGGTGACGCCAGCGGGCCGGGTGGTGATGGTCCGGGCAGTGGCGCTGCCGTCTGGGGCCAGGTGTTGTACGAACCCTGGCTGACAGAAACGGCCGTTTGCCCGCTGCCTGTAGAACCTGCCCAGCCAGAACTGCTTGTTGAGCTAACGGCCGTTCCCCAACTGGCCCAACCGGGCCAGGCGATTACCTTCGCCCTGGTTTTGACCAATAGTGGGGATGTGGACCTCCACGATTTGAGCAGCACGGTCACGGTCGGCCCCGGCTTTACCCTGCCCGGCAGCCTGACCCCCGGCGTATCCTGGTCTGGCAGTTATACCTATACCGTGCAGCCTGAAGATTTGCCCGGCCCGCTGGTTAATCAGGTGAGCGTAACGGCCGTACCCCCAGACCATGAGCCAATTGTGCTAGAAACGGCCGTGACGGTGGCGTTGCAGCAGCCTCAGCCTGGCTTTGTTATCTACCTGCCTTTGGTACGCGCCACCGAATGGATTCGGCGTCTGTGACGGGGAAGCCTGTTTAGCAACACTGTTGCCAACAGGCTTTCTGGTTTGAGGCCCAAAATTCATTTTGGGTCTCATTTTGCGACGATAATATAGATCCGCCCCCACTGCCCGCCAGTCGTTACCGAGTAACCGGTCGTCAACTCCAACCGGTCATACGGCCTTAAACTGTCCCGCAGCAGATCATACGCCTCGCTGTACAGGACGGCCCGGCCCCCCGGCCGCAAGACGCGCTGCAATTCGGCGGCAAAACGGCCGTAAAGCTGGCCCAATGCCCGCTCAGACCCATCACCCACGCGGGCGGGCAAAACGGTGGCGACTTTATCGACAACGGCCGGGGCCAGCGGCCATTTCTCGATAGCCCATTGTGCCAACAAAGGCGGCTGGCCCCGCTTGCGCCGGTAGAGACCCTGCCGGGCCGCCGCCAGTTGTTGGGAATCCGCATCGCCGCCGAGCAAAACGGCCGTGGCCCCCAGTTGGCCGCGCCGCTCCCGCAGCAGGGTAAAATCGCCACAGAGCGGGTCCACGAACAGTTCGCCTGACGCCGGTTCGGTCAGCAAAATCATGGCGGCTGCCAGCGAGGGATGCAGGCCACCCGCTACGGCTGGCTGAACCCGTGACCGTTTGCGGTCTCTGTCGCGCAGGCGAATGCCCAGCAAAAGATGGGAGCCGAGCAGGTTGGCCCAGATTTCTACCTGCGCTGCTTCGGGAACGGCCGTCCAGGTGGGGTAGCGTTTGGCCAGTCCATCTGCCACCGCCTGGGCCAGCTTGCGCGTGTTGTATTGATGCTTACCGATTTTGCGGCAGATCAGTTGGTAACTGGGTGGCCCGCTAAAGCGACGGTAGCGCAAATAACCATTGACCGCCCGGCCCACCGCCTCTCCTTTAGCCACCCACTGCGTAATCTGCCCTAAATCCCGAAAGCTGCGCGACATTTTAGGCACAGACAGCAGTTGGATAAACAGGTCTTCTGTGGTTCGCAGCCCAAAGAGGGGATTGAACGAGCCGTCGTAGGCAAAAGAGACAATGCCATGCTGGTCTTTGGCAAAGAGCGTTTCCCCAAAGGATGCGGCCGGCAGTTGTTGGCGTACCTCCAGCCAGGCAATATCTTCAACCCCCGGCAGGGTATGGGCATAAAAATCGAGTCGTTTACGCTTCATAATTTGCTGCTAAAGCGATCCTCGCTGCGCGGGCGGAAGATCATCCGAATAGGCGTTCCGATAAAGGGGTAGATAGCCCGGATTTGATTCTCCATAAAGCGTTGGTAGGTAAAGTGAACCCAGTCTGGTTTATTGACAAAAAAGACAAACGTGGGCGGGGCGACCGCTACCTGCGTGGCATAAAAGAATTTAACGCGAATGCCCCCCTTGCTCGGCGGCGGATGCTTCACCACCATATCTCGAATCATCTTGTTGAGGTCAGCGGTGGTGATGCGCTGGTAGCGGGCTTCGTTGACGGTCAGCACCATTTCCAGGATTTTATTGACCCGTTGGCCCGTTTCGGCCGAGATAAAAAGGATAGGTACATAGGGCATAAAGTTCAGCTCATGGCGCACAACCTTTTCATATTCGTGCAGGGTGTAGGTGTCTTTTTCGATCAGGTCCCACTTGTTGACCAGAACCACCGTGCCGCACCGTTCCTCGCTGATCATACCGGCAATATGGGTATCCTGGGCCGTAATGCCCTGCTCGGCATCGATCAGCATCAGGGCCACGTCGGCCCGCTGCAACGCTTTGATGGCCCGCAGCACGCTGTACTTTTCCGCGCCCGGCTCAATTTTACCCCGCCGCCGAATACCGGCCGTGTCAATGAGCGTAAACTCATGCCCATCCCGCAGCAGGCGAGTGTCGATGGCGTCGCGGGTTGTGCCCGGAATGGGGCTGACGATGGCCCGCTCCTCACCGATCAGCTTGTTGAGCAGGGTTGATTTACCGGCGTTGGGCTTGCCCAGAATGGCAATTTTGATGCTGTCATCCTCTTCTTCGTCAAAGTCGCTGGGGGGAATGGCTTCGATGATAGCGTCCAGCAGGTCGCCCGTGCCCGTGCCGTGCAGGGCTGAGATAGGGAATACTTCGCCCAATGCCAGCTCATAAAATTCAAAGGCATTGTCAGTTAGTTTGGTCGATTCCAGCTTGTTGGCGGCGATGATGACCGGCTTTTGGCTACGGCGCAGAATATCGGCGACTTCGTTGTCGGCCGGGGTCAGGCCGCTCTGGCCATCGACAACCTGGACAATAATGTCCGCATCCTGAATGGCGATGCTGGCCTGCCGGCGAATAGCGGGCAGAAATTGCTCCGACAGTTCGGAAAGGGGGGCCGTGTTGTGGCCTTCGGTGACTTCGATGCCGCCGGTATCCACGAGCATGAAGCTCTGGCCGCCCCAGTCGGCTTCGGCGTAGAGGCGGTCACGGGTTGTACCCGCTTTTTCAGAAACCACCGCCAGCCGCCGGCCGATAATGCGGTTAAACAAGGTGGATTTGCCCACGTTCGGCCGGCCGACCAGGGCTACTAAAGGTTTTTGGTTCATAGTTGTTTACCATAACGCAACATCGTGCGTCAACGCAACATCGTGCGTCAACGCAGCGTCGTGCATCAATGTAGTGCGTAGTACGGCGTTACTCCGCAAAATTTGCGCGATATGGGCACACTGTGTGTTAATTTTTGACGCAGAGAAGCAGAGGAGCAGAGAAACAGAGTTTTTCTCCGCTTTTCTCCGTGAAACTCTGCGGTCCTCTGCGTAACTCCGCGTAACTGCTCTTGGTTGTGGCTACCCTCTCTAACTACCGTATCGGGTTGTAGCGCAATGCCGGGCAATGGGTAGTGGGGCAGCCGCAGGGATTCGGTACGGGTAATTGTTTCGGTATCTGTGATCAACTCCGTAATTTCCACGCTGATTAGACCGGGCTGCACCGAGCGCAGCTCAATGCCCCGGTTGGGAAAATCAACGATGGGGGCTAGATTGTACGTGCCTACCCCTAATCCTAGCAAATCGAGTTTAACCGTTACCTCATCTTCCAACAGCGTGTCGAGGACGGGCAGCGGGCCAAACAGAACAATCTGTACCGTATCCGGGCGCATCTCAGCCCGTAGGTCGGGGTCAAGCCGCTGTAGTTCCGGCTCCAGGTTATAAACAGAGGTAGTCAGCAAGGGTTCGATCTCGATGGTGACGTAGATTTCTTCGACTTCAATCAGCGAGATACCGTTGGGTAGGTCAAGAACCACCTGCTGCCGGAACGTTTCTTCCAGGCCGGTAACGTCGATTACCTCTGTCTGGACGCGGGTAAGGCGGGCCAGTTGGGTGGGCAAGCCTTCGACCAGGACACTGGGGGGATCAACCTCGACGCTGAGCAGCCGGTAGCCGGGGGCCGGTTCGCCACGCCAGAAGACGGTGATCAATTTTTCGGCCACGCCGGCCGTTTCGTCGATGGGAATTGTTACCTGCACTTGCTCGGTGCTGATGTCCAGGCCGCTGGTGCTGGCGATACGTCCCTGCCGATTGTAAATGATAATCTGGGGCCGGGCGACGACCGTTTCGCGGTTGTTATTGAGAAAAACGGTGGCCCGGGCAAAATCGAGCGGCTCTACCTGTAGAGCGTTGCCGGAGATGGTGATTGTATCCGGTTCTACCAGCGGTTCGCCCTGTTCGTGGCCACGGGCCACCGTGCCGCGTACTTCCAGCTCAACGGGGATGGTGCGGGTGACAAGCTGGTCGATGAACACCTCTACTTGTTCGGGGGATTGGGAGAGGATGCGGATGCCGCTGACGTCGGTGGCGACTTCAACGGCAACGGCCGTTTCTTCCCCATAAGGCACCTGGCTAAGATCGACTACGGCCCGAAAATCTTCCCCACTCATCTCGCGCAGCGTCGAAGAACGTCCTTCAAAAACGACTTGCACATTTTGCTGTGAGGTTCTGAGCAGGCGACTGTTTTCAGTCTGGCCCACGAACTGCACCGGCACCTGGATAAACTGGCTGCGCACCGGGTCTTCACCCTGGGCGGCATTTACCCAGATGATGATGGCCAGCACTAAAGAAATTGCCAGCAGGGTCAGGTTAGAAACAAGGCTGCGAAGCAGACGGCTCATCTTTACTGGCCTCCTCCCTGTTTGGCGAAAAGCTCGTTTAGGGTGGTGTCAAGCCTGGCTATATCCTCGCGGCGTCTGATGTGGCTGTTGTGGGCTATGGACACCTGGCCAGTTTCTTCAGAGATAATCAGGGCGACGGCATCACTGACCTCACTGATGCCCAGACCGGCGCGATGGCGCAGCCCCATCTGCCGGTCAGACAGGCTGCTGGTGGAAAGGGGGAGAACACAAGCCGCAGCGGCTACTTTGCTCTCGCGGACAATGACCGCCCCATCGTGCAGTTCGGTATGTTTGTTAAAGATAGTCAGCAGTAGTTCAACCGAGATGTCGCCGTTGATAGAGATGCCGGTATCCACGTATTCTTGTAGCCCGGTACCTTGCTCAAAAACGATCAGGGCGCCGTGCCGCCGCTGAGCAAGGCGAAAAGCGGTCTCTTTAATGGCGGCCAAAATCGGGTTTTCCTGGTTGCGCCGCAACAAGCGGAGCCAGCGACCGGTACGGCCGACTCGTTCCAGGGCGCGGCGTAGCTCTGGCTGAAAGATAACGGGAATGGCCAACAAAAGGGCGGGTAAGCTCGTGTTAACCAGCCAGCTAAAAGCGGGTAGATCGAAGAGGGAGGAAAGTAGGGCGACCAGAATAGCCAGCACAATCAACCCGCGCAATACCTGAACGGCGCGTGTCCCCTGAATCAAGAGCAGGATGATGTAGATAACGGCCGTTACCAGGAAAATATCTAACAGGCTGCTCAGGTCAAGCCGGTCGAGTAAAGTCAGATAAGTCTCCAATGTTCGGTCCTGTTTACTAAGACAGAAACTCGATTTTTCTGGTCTGGCTTACGTCCTGTTACTGCTGCGACCGTAATTGAACCAAAAGCTGTTCGTAAGTGGCCGCATTGGTTGGGTTGAACTGTAAAATCTTGCTGATTGTTTTGACGGCTGCGACCGTATCGCCGGCGTCGAGCTGTGTTTCACCCAGCCTGTCCAGCAGGAAGACCGCTTCCTCGCTGCGCGACTGCTGCATATAAAGGCGGCACAAACGGTCCACCAGATTGGGATCCGACGGACGCTGCTCCACCATATCTTTCAGGATACCTTCAACCTTGTTGCCCCGCTTCGAGCGCACCAGTTGTACCAAATACCGGTCCAGTTCACGGACGGCGTTGTTGGGCTGGCCGACTCTGTAGTAGAGATCGATCAGCGTCATGGCCGTCCGCTCATCTTCGGGGTCCAGCTCACGCAACTCTCTGTAGGCCGACAAGGCCCGCCACCAGTCAAAACGCTGCATATCAATATCCGCCATCAGGCGCAAGAAACGACGACGCCAATTGTGTTCGGCCGAGCCACGAGGGGCCAATTTGAGCGCGTCCTGGTACACTTCCCGCGCTCGCTCGATTTGAGCCAGATGGTAGTAGGCTTCGCCCATTTCTGTGTAATGCTCCAGGCAGCGGTCGATTTGACCATGCCGCTTGAGTAAGTCGATCAGCCGCGCCCGCGTGGAGAGGTCTAACGGCGAAAAATCGACCACTTTTTCAAAAGCAAGAATAGCCCCGCTCATGTCGCCGCGTGCCCGGTAGGTGTTGGCCACGGCGATAAACTTCTCAGCAGCCGCGTCCCGTCGCCCTTGTTGGGCCAATATGTCGCCTAGTTGAATGTGCGCTGGTAAATATTCGGGGGAGAGCTGAATAGCCCGGTAGGTTTCTTCAACGGCCGCACTGTACAGGCCGCGCCGCGCATATTCCTGGCTCAGGTAGAGGGATTCCAGAACGTGTTGGGAGCCGGCCGTCAACACGTCGCCCAGAATCATCATACCGGCGCTGGAAATGGCGTCGAGTCGTTGGCGCGCTTCTTTCACTTTGTCCTCCCAGCCTTTGTGGCCCAGGAATTCAACCAGGGCATTGGCAAAAGCGGTCGCCTGGTCACGCTCACCCTGAGTAATGAGGCCGTCGTACAGGTTTTCGTATAGCTCGATAAGCCGGTCGGCCTGATCGTGACGCACGGTACGCAGATCGACAATACGCAACACGGCGATAAAGTTTTCAATAGCTTTGTCAATGCGGCCGCGGGCACGGTGAGACTCGCCCAGAGCAAAGTGGCTGGCCAGGCGGTATTCAGGGTCCTGGACAGCGGTTTCAAACTGGTCAATGGCGGCTTCAAAGCGCAGTTTGTCCTGGTACAGCAGGCCCAGGTTGAAATGAACGGCCGTACTGCCCAGCCCCATGTTGATAACTTGTTCGTAGGCGTTGATGGCTTCGTTGGTCAGTCCGCGTGTCTGGTAATCGAGGGCCTTGCTGATGATGCTGCCCTGCCGTTGCTGGCTGGGATCACCTTCTTCGTCCTCGTCAAACACAGTGCCGGCCAACTGCGCCAGCGCCAATCGTTTGGCATCCTGTACGGGAACGGCCGTTTCAGTTTCTAAACGGCCGTCCTCTTCCCAGCCTTCTGCCAGGCCCTCCATTTCCAAAGCTTTGCGGCGTACCGCTTCCCCTACGCCCTGGTCGCTGATGCCAACGCCATCGGCCGTTCGTAGCGTTTCACCCTGTTTTACCCGCTCAATAGCTGTCAACACCTCTGCATTGCGCGGGTCCAGTTCCAGCGCCTTTTGGCAGGCTCGCAGAGCCGCTTGCTGCTCGCCCTGCAACTGCAAAATGCGGGCCACCGCCAGATATTCTCGAATGGCGTTACGCACCGCCCCTTGCCGTTGGTATACCGAGGCTAACCGCTGATGCGCCCGCAGTAAATTAGGTTCCAGACGAATGGCCCGGTGCCAGTTGTCCATGGCTTCATTCAGGTTGCGCCGCGACAAAGCCAGCTCACCAATAGCCATGTAGGTTTTGCCCGCTTCCATAAGCTGGCCAATTCGTTCTTGCACATCGGCCACGCGCCGCAGGTAGACCATATTGTTGCCGGACTGACGGGCGGCGATCTTGTAATTATCCAGAGCTTTGTCCAGCTTGTTTAGCTCCAGATAAGCATCGCCCAGGCCGGCATAAGGCGCGGGTTCCTTCGGCGCTTGCTGCCGGGCAATCTCAAAAGCTTTGATGGCGTCTTCCCAACGCTGGTCAAAGCTGTAAGAATGACCGCGACTCAATGCTTGTTCAAATGTTAGCTGGCTATTGGCCACAGCAGGACCTCCGGTACAATGAAACGCAATTGATAAATGGTAAACGGTAAATTGCAGCCCCCAATTTGATAACGGCTAAAGTTAACTTACAGTAGCGTTACCAGCAGCGCTTTTTGGGCGTGCAATCGGTTTTCGGCCTGGGTAAACAGGACCGAATTTGGCCCATCGGCCACCTCGTCCGTAATCTCTTCGCCACGATGGGCGGGCAGACAGTGCATAACCAGGCAGTCGGGATGGGCAAGGCTGACAAGCTGTTGGTTGACCTGGTAGGGAGGAAAGACTTGCAGACGGCGGGCTGTTTCTTCTTCCTGTCCCATGCTGGTCCACACGTCAGTGTAGATGACGTCGGCGTCGGCAACGGCCGTTTTAGCGTCGGTTGTGGCTTCAACGTCGGCCCCATCCACGCTGAAGCTGCGCCCCAGGTCCAGGTCAGCCGCCGTCAGCGTAAAGCCGGGCGGAGAGGCGATTGAGAAGTGCATACCCAGCTTGACGGCGGCAAACATGAGCGAGCGGGCCACATTGTTGCCATCGCCCACGTAAGCCACCTTTAGCCCGGTCGTTTTACCCTTGGCTTCCAAAATTGTAAAAACGTCGGTCAGCGCCTGGGCCGGGTGGTTGTAGTCAGACAGCCCGTTGATAACCGGCACGCTGCTGTACTCGGCCAGGCTGGTGATGTGATCGTGGGCAAATACGCGGGCCATAATACCATCCACGTAGCTGGACAGCACGCGTGCCACGTCGGGTATGCTTTCGCGCCCGCCCATCTTGACTTCGTTAGGAGACAGGTAGAAAGCGTAGCCACCCAGATGAACCATGCCCATCTCAAACGAGACGCGGGTACGCAGCGATGGTTTCTGAAACAGCAGCGCCAGGCTTTTGCCTTGCAGCCGGGGCTTGTTGCCACCCGCCTGCCACTCCTGTTTAAGTTGCAGCCCCAGGTCTAGTAAATTATATAATTGATCAGGTGTCAAATCGGCGATACTTAGAAAGTGTTTCAACGGTAAATCTCCTTCGAAAATAGGACGCAGATTAACGCGGATAAACGCAGATAATTTTCATTTATCGTGGTGCGCTGCGCCCATGGGGAACTCCTATGCAAATGGAGCGCCAGCATCCTTGCTGGCAACTGGCCGACTAGGAAGTCGGCGCTCCGTTTTCATCCAGTTGCTGGCACTTCGCGGCGCATGTTGTTTACTTCAAGGATTCTCATGAACAGCGAACGATTTCAAAAATTGCCAGACGCCAGTGAGTTACTCATAAACTATAGGCAAAAGTATACCACAGGCGATTTTAGAGTGTAAAGAACTCTGGTCATGGTTTTTGACTATTAGCCTGTGGGGTGCGGCTGGTATAATTGATTGACTGGTGCATAATTGTGGGCGGTAGCCAGATTATCCGTTACCGCTACCAACAGTTGGCGTAGGGGCCGGCAATTGGCTGGCCTCTACCAGCGATAGGCAGAAAGTTGCCATCGCCCGGAATCTAATGACGCGGAGATAGTTATGAGAAAGATATTGTTGACCCTGTTTGCCTTAAGCCTGATGGCTCTGTTAATTGCCTGTGGTGACCAGATCGAAGAGCCGCCAACGGCCGTTCCCGAAACCGACGTGGTGCCCGCCACCAATACGCCCGAACCGCCGCCAGCGGCCACAGCCACGGCGACGCCTCTACCGCTGCCCCCTGTAGTGGAGACGACGGCACCGGCCACAGCCACCCCCACCGCCGAACCGGAGCCAGAGGGTGTCAGCCTCTTTACACCGGCAGATTTTGGTGATGATCGCAGCCCGTTCACCGGCGAGTTGGTTGATGATCCCGATTTGCTAAACCGGCGACCCATTGCCATCAAGCTCTCCAACTCCCCGGCAGTTCATACCCGGCCTCAATCTGGCCTCAATGACGCCGATTTTGTCTATGAGCATACCACTGAAGGAGGCATTACCCGCTTCACGGCCATATTTTACACCCACACCCCGCCTCGTGTTGGCCCTATCCGCAGCGCCCGCCTGATTGACGTGGAGTTGCCGGCCATGTATGACGCAGCGCTGGCCTACTCAGGCGCCAGCGTTGGCGTTAATCAGCGGCTCAATGCCGCCGATTTTAGCGGACGCATTCTGCGTACCAACGAGCCGGGCTACTATCGCACGGGCGAAGCCAAGCCGTTTGAGCATACCTTTTACGCCCGGCCCGAACAGTTCTGGGAGACAATGGAAGGCAGAGGGCAGAATCGGCGACCGGAAACAGGCACAATGCTCTCTTTCACCAGTGCGCCACCTGAAGGAGGGCAACCGGGCAGCGTGGGCCGGATTGACTATAACTGGACGCTGGTTGAGTGGCGCTATAACGAGGAAGACGGCCGTTACTACCGCTGGACGGACGGCGTACCCCATCTCGACGGCAATACGCTAGACCAGGTGAACGCGGCCAACGTCATCCTGATCAGCCCGCTGCATGTGCAAGACCCCTCGATCTGTGAGGAAAGCCGGGATGGCGTCTGTCTGCACCTGTCGGTACAAATTCAGATTTGGGGTAGCGGTAGCGGCCTGGTGCTGCGCGATGGCCAGGTTTACGAGGTGCGCTGGCACCGCGAAGCCCGCAATGACACGCTGACGTTTACCGATTCGGCCGGCAACCCGTTTCCTCTGCAAATTGGCAATAGTTGGGTGCAGCTAATACCCTCCTGGCTCAGAGGTCCGGTGTCGGTTGAGTAACTTTTCGTAATTCATGTGATCTATTTTGTAACAAAACGGCCGTTTCATCGAATATACCCTTGAAAGTGACGTTTCTCTACTCTTTGAGACAAGGAGTAAGGGGGTTGTTAAGATGCGAAGCGTGAAGCACATTGTTCTTAGCGTTACAGTCCGCTTCACGCTTCGCGCTTGACAGGTAGCTGTTAGCTTCGTCGGTCGTTGATGAAATGAGGATGGCATGAATCAGAACATTGTACCACCTGTAGTCTGGGTCCATAGTGATGGCCTCGATAAAACAGACCCGGCTCAAGGCGCCTATCCCCACGCACCGGCGCTCTGGGTATGGGACGAAACATTGCTGCGAAACTGGTTGATTACCATTTATCAATCCCGCTTCATTTGTGATTACTTGCTAAAACTGCCCGTTACCGTTAGACGGGGCGATGTCGTCGCTGAGCTGATCAAGTTTGCTCAGGAACAGGGCACAACCCACATTGCCACCACCAGCACCAGCAATCCCGGCTTTCTCCAAATTTGCCGCCAGCTACAAGAGCAGGGTTTTAGCGTGGAAATCTTTGAAAAGAGACCGATGCTAACCCCCGAAACGGTGTACGCACCCGACCTGAAATGGGCTTCCCCGGCCTGGTAAGGTAGCAAACAACCAGCCTTTCAATAGATGAGATAACCTGAACGCCATAGGCGGCCAGACAATATAGTCTCGGCTGATCCCGGAATCTGTGTATGCCCGGATCAGCCGAGATTTTTTATTTTGTCGCTTCTTATGATCGCAGCTACACTTTGGGCGTGAAAAATACCCCTGCCGCCAATCTGTCAGGTCAGATTCTGGTATTAACCATCGGCCGTCTTTTCCTCAATACCGGGATTCGCATGGTATATCCCTTTATTCCTGCCCTGGCGCGAGGTTTAGGGGTTCCCATCTCTGATCTCTACACGCTGGTGCTGGTGCGGAACTTCGCCGGTTTTTTTTGCCCGCTGTTTGGCCCCATGACGGATCGCTACGGCCGTAAACCGATGATGGTCGGGGCTATGCTGCTGTTTAGCCTGGGCTGCCTGCTGGTTGTCGTCGCTCCTGGTTATTGGGTGCTGGGGGCAACGCTGGCCGTGATTGCCCTGGCCAAAGTCATTTACGACCCGGCCATGCAAGCCTACCTGGGGGATGTGGTGCCCTACCGGGAACGCGGCTGGGCCATTGCCCTGACAGAGTTGGCCTGGGCCGGTGGTCTGCTGGTGGGCGCACCCGCCGCCGGCTTCCTCATCGAGCAGCAGGGCTGGCAGGCACCCTTTTTGTGGCTCGGTTTACTGGGCGTAGGGGCGGCGTTGCTGCTGTGGCGTTATTTGCCGGGCAGCCCGCGCCGGGTAGGACCAGCACCGCGCTGGCGCGATCTGGTGACTACGCTGCGCCGCTACCCGGTCATCTGGGCCGCCGCCGCCTACCTGATGCTGGCGATGGGCGCCAACGAAACGCTTTTCATTATCTATGGCGACTGGATGGAGGATAGCTTTGGCCTGTCGCTAACGAGCCTGGGGCTGGCGGCGGCCGTTATTGGCATTTCAGAGGTGACGGGGGAGCTGGGCGTGGGAACGGCCGTTGACCGTTTGGGCAAGCGGCCTGTTGTCATTGTTACCGGCTGTATCAACGTTTTGCTCTATCTGACCATCCCCAGCCTCAGCCTGACCCTGACCAGCGCCCTGATTTCCCTCTTTCTCCTCTTTCTCAGCTTCGAAATGACCCTGGTCGGTTCGGTCCCGCTGCTGACCGAGCTGGTGCCCCAGGCGCGGGGCCTGGTTATGTCGATGGCCATCGCCGCCGGCGCGCTGGGGCGCACGATAGGCGCCATCATTGGACCCATCATCTGGGAAACGGCCGGTTTTCACCTGACAGGATTGGTGGCGGCTGTTATTATGGGGGTAGCCGTCATCATTTTGGCGGTCTGGGTAAGAGAAGGCGAAAATGAAAATGACGGATGACCGACGCCAAAGGACGGAGCAAGTTCTTCCATCGTCGGTCCTTCGTCCGCCGTCCTTTTCTTGAAGGAGAAGACGCATGGAACAGGTAGACTTGCTCATACACTCGGCCAGCCAGGTATGCGTGGTGCCGGGGCCTGACGGACCACAGCGCGGTGACAAACTGGGCGAGTTGGGCTTAATTCGGGATGGGGCGGTGGCGGTGAAAAACGGCCGTATTCACGCTGTTGGTCCCACGGAAATTCTACGGCAGCAGGTAACGGCCGTGACGGAGATTGACGCCAGCGGCCGGGCTGTGATCCCTGGCTTTGTCGATCCACATACCCACATCCCCTGGTACGGCGACCGCGCTCACGAATTTGAGCAGCGCGTGGCTGGGGCCAGCTACATGGAAATCATGGCGGCGGGCGGCGGCATCATGTCTACGGTGCGGGCCACCCGGCAGGCCAGTTTGGATGACCTGGTCGCTGACAATCTGCCCCGGCTACAGCGCATGATGAGCTATGGTACCACCAGCGTCGAGTGTAAAACTGGCTACGGCCTGGATACGGCCACCGAGCTAAAGCAGCTTGAAGCTATTACGAGCCTCAACGAAGCCCATCCCCTTGACCTCACACCTACCTTTCTGCCAGCCCACGCCGTTCCGGCCGGGCAAGAGACGGAGGCGTATGTGGCTCAGGTTATAGAAGAGATTTTGCCCGCCGGCGCCGCCTGGATGCAGCAGCGGGGTGTTACCCTTTTCTGTGACGTCTTTTGTGAAGAGGGGGTGTTTGACATAGACCAGACGCGCCGCATATTAGAAACTGCGCGTGATCTGGGCTACCGGCTTAAAGTTCATGCCGACGAGTTCGTTGGGCTGGGCGGGACTAAACTGGCGGTGGAGTTGGGTGCGGTTTCGGCCGACCACCTGGTGCAAACACCTGACGCCGACATCGCCGCCCTGGGTCGTGGCCAGACAATTGCCGTGGCCCTGCCGGGCACGCCTTTTGGCCTGGGGCATCATGACTATACGCCGGCTGCAAAAATCCTGGCGGCCGGTGGTGCCCTGGCCCTGGCCACTGACTGTAATCCCGGTACCTGTTGGTGTGAGTCGATGCAGATGGTGATTGCTCTGGCCTGCCGCTATCTGGGATTGACGCAGGCGCAGGCGTTGGTGGCCAGCACCCTGAACGCCGCCCACGCCATTGGTCGCGGCCACGATGTGGGCAGCCTGGAGCCAGGTAAACTGGCTGATATATTGCTGTTGCAGGTAGCCGATTACCGGCAGCTTGGTTATCGATTTGGTACCAATTTGGTGGAGACGGTGATTAAGCGAGGGGAGATTATGGACCGGACGGGGTTCAGCCAGTAGGGAGGAGGTAGTGATGGATGGGCTAACCATAGATATAGACGCCTTATGGCAGTTGGCAGTGGTGGCGTTAATGCTGGTAGCAGGATGGGTCACGCTGCGCCTTCTCTTTAAGCTAACGGTAACGTTGTTCCGCATCGGTTGCATTGTTATTGGTTTGATTGTGGGCATCGCTTTCCTGGCCACGCTCTTTGCTTCGTTGTAGTCGCTGACTGTTGCCGCTACTAGGCTAACTTTGCCTTGCTCTGGGGCAAAGGTATAATATGACATAATGTCATGTTCAACACGGACCTTGATTCTATGAATGGGATGTTACTGAAACGACTTGCGCTGGCTGTGGTTGTTCTGTCGCTGATAGCGGGCTGCCGGCAGGATGAGGTCCCGGAAACGGCCGAATTAACTCCACCTACCGAGGCCGTAAGCGAAACGGCCGTCGCTCCGCCAACGGAACTTCCGGCAGATGTGGCCAGCCCCACGCCTGAACCACCTACGCCTACGCCTGAACCACCACTGGCCGCTCGCGTTAACGGCCAACCTATCCTGCTGGAAACGTTTGAGCAAGAACTGGCCCGCTATGAACAAGCTTTGGTTGAATTGGGCCTGGAAAAGGAAGAAGCGGTTTACCGCGAGGAAGTATTACAGGCCCTTATTGAGCGGGCATTGATCGTACAGGAAGCGGAGCGTGAAGGTATTGAGGTGACGCCAGAGATGGTCATGACCAGAATCGAGGAGCTGCGGGTAGCGGCCGGCGAATCGGGTAATTATGAAGCATGGCTAGAGGCCAATCGTTGGACAGAGGAAACGTTCCGTGAGGCGCTGAGGCATGAAATGATCATTGAAGAAATGGTAGCGGCCGTTACCGCTGACGTGCCCCAGGCCGTAGAACAGGTGCGCGCCCGGTATATTCAGGTAGATAATGCCGAGCTGGCGCAAAACCTGCTGACTGAGCTACAAGCAGGCGCCAACTTTGCCACTTTGGCCGCGCGTCACTCTTTAGATCAGCTAACGGCCCAGAATGGGGGCGACCTTGACTTCTTTGCCCGCGGTTCGCTATTAGTGCCGGAAGTGGAAGAGGCGGCCTTTGCTCTCCAACCGGGTGAGATTAGTGATGTGATTACTGCCACCAACGGCAACGGCGAAACGGTCTATTATCTGGTGCAAACAGTGGAACGTGACCCGCAACGGCCGTTGCGCGACAATATGCGCTATAATCTGTTACAGCAGCGTTTTGAAAGTTGGCTAGGCCAGTTATGGTCTGAGGCCGAAATCGAACGCTTCGTGACAACAAACAGTTCCTAGTGGCTAGAAGCAGTAGTCGGAAACAGACGTGCAGCCATAGATAGTCACCGCTGCCTTCCGTTTACCGCTTGGGGCCATAAGAGAGGGGTTTTATGAGCGAGACAACTTTTCGACGTCAAAAGAGAAGCGGCTGTGGCGGCCGCCTCGTGAATCTGCTGGCCGTGGTAATAGCCGCTGTCGCTATATTGCTCCTCTGTGGGGTTGGGCTAATTTTGCTGACCCCCGATGCGTTGGCCAACACTCCTCTGGCTCCCTTGACCGCGCTGACAGACAGGGATGCCGTTGAAGTTGAACTACCCACGGCTATTCCCGTTGCCGTTGTGCCCACAGAGACGGCTACTTCTGTGTCTTCCCTGCTGCAGCCCACCTGGACGCCACGCGGGGCCGTCTTGATAGAGACGGCCACCCCCCTGGCTACCAGCACGGTTGGGCCATCACCTACGCCTTCGGTAACGCCCTTTTTGCCTACGCGCACGCCCACGCCAACCGCTACCAACACCGCCACGCCCACGCCGACCGATACACCTGAGGGGCCAACGCTGACGCCCAGCCCTACTCGCTCCCAGTTTCCTTTCACCCGTTCGGATGTTAGCCCGCAATATATGGCTAACTATGCCAATCCGGCCGCCTGTCAATGGATGGGGATCGCCGGTGAGGTGTTTGACATCAATCGCAATCCGGTACCCCAGGGCCAATATCGGGTTCATGTGTGGAGTGAGGGTTTTGACGAACGGGCCGAGGTTGGTGGCGCACCTGCCTACGGCGGGCCATCAGGTTGGGAGCAGTTTCTACATGACCGGCCCATGGTCCGTACCTACAATGTGCAGCTCGAGACGGTCAACGGCACGGCCGTTTCCCAGGTTTACTCAGTACTATCCCGCGCCGCCTGTGAGCAGAACCTGATTCGCTTTGACTTCATACAAAACCATCAGTAAGGGTCGGGTAGGCATTCAGCCCCGCTGGGGGCCGGCGCGGTTTTGTACACAATTTACGGTAAT
Source organism: Anaerolineae bacterium (assembly GCA_007123775.1). Classification (GTDB taxonomy): domain Bacteria; phylum Chloroflexota; class Anaerolineae; order Promineifilales; family Promineifilaceae; genus SLGK01. The sequence continues at coordinate 43,851 of SLGK01000027.1, forward strand.
GAGATGGCCGTACCACCTGCTGTGGTTGACTGGTAGAATACGGCCGTTTTCCTCTAGTTTATACCCCTGCCACTGACAACGCTTTTTCGTACTGAGCCAACACCTGAGCCGTATGGGTTTGAATGGTTTGTACTGGTTTAATGCCCGCTTGCAGCCGCTGGCGTGTGGCGGGTGACTGCTGAAGTTCCTGTAAGTAATGGGCCAGCACCAGCGCATTGCCCGGCGGAAAATGGTAGCCATCTACGCCATGCTCCACCCGCTCTTTGAGGGCACCCAGGTCTGAGGCGATGACCGGCACACCGGCCGCGAATGCCTCTTGTACAATGAGCGATGCGGTCTCGTACCAGAGTGAGGGCACCACGATCACATCAAGTTTGCTCAGAGCCAGCCATAATTGCTGGTGGGGCAGCCGTCCGGGAAAGTGAATGGCCGGGTGGCGGGCTGATTGTTGTAATTGGGCAACGTAAGCAGGAAAAGCGGTGGGGTCGCCGTAGATGGTTAATCTAAATTGCTCGGCGGGGAGCTGATTCATGGCCTCTATTAGAACATGGACGCCTTTTTGCCAGGAGAGTCCGCCTATGTAACCAATGTGCAGCCGGTCGTTACTGGTTGACCGGGTGGTGGTTGGCAAATGAGCCGGAACGGCTATACCGTGGGGGATGACGGTGATATTTTCGGGATTGAGACCTAATTGGGCGTGGATATTAGCCGTGAACTGGGTTGGGGCAATCAGGCCACTTGCCCGGCTTAGCACCTGACGTAATCGTTTTTCACGATAGGCAAACAGGGGGGCTAGGGTGGGTGTCAACGGCCGTAACCGGGGCTGTCCAGCGCGAGCCACAGCGCAATGGGCGCAGTTGAGCCACCAGTTTGGCCCGCGGCACACCTGATTACCGTAGTTCGTAATCAGTTGGGCGTTGGCACACAGATGCCAATAGTCGTGGAGCGTGACAATGTAAGGCAGGTTGGCTTGTTTGAGCATTGAAGCCAGACCAACCGGCATACCCATCAGGTGTTGAATGTGGACCAGGTCCGGTGCGGCAGCGGCCAGTACGTCAGCCAGCGCCAGCGCCAGCGGTGGTCTGCTCCAAAGTGGGCGAAAGGTAGCAGCAAATACGGCCGTATCCCTTTGTTCTCCCAGCGGCACCCGGTAGATAATGCCTTCCTCAGCCATTTCTTGCTGATAAAGGCTACCACGAATAGGCGGGCGGAGCGAGGGCGTGAAGATAGCGACATGATGCCCTTGCTGGCGCTGCTGGCGAGCCAGCGTCTGCGTATATAATTCTGTGCCCCCAATTTTGTCGGGCAGGTATTGGTGGATCAGGTGTAATATTCGCATTAGCGGCTAGTCTCTAGTAAATGATGATATTGAGTTAGCACCTGTTGGGCTACCTGGGGCCAGGTGTATTGCCGGGCGACTTTTTGGCGGCCCTGCGTGCCTAATCGTTGGCTAAGGTCGGGGTCAGTTAGTAACCGCCTGATGGCAGCAGCCAGCGCAGGCACATCCCCATAGGCAACCAGTAGCCCGTTTTGCTCGGCATCAATGACGCCAGGTATGCCCCCCGCAGCAGCCCCAATAACTGGTTTGCTGTGATACCAGGCTTCCAACAGTACAAGGCCAAAAGAATCGGTGCGAGACGGGAGCAAAAGCATTTTGCTGTTTTGCAGCAGAGCATGTTTGACTGCCTCTGGCAATATACCTAATGGGCGTATTTGCTGCTGCTGGTCTAAAGGCAGGCGGTGACGGAAGCGGTCAAATTCGGGTGTACTCTGGCCGATCAGGACCAGCGTGATCTCAACCCCTTGCTGTCTAAGTTGCAGGACTGCCTGGGCTGCGTGAATGGCCCCTTTTTCGCGGCTGGCCCGGCCGATAAAGAGGAGATAGGGGGCTGGTAGGGGAGGAACGGCCGTGTCAATTGTTTGTGGTGGTTTATCCATACCGCTACCCACCACGGCTATTTGCCCTGGTTGGCAGCCCAGGGCCAACAATCCTCGTTGTTCGACATCAGTTAAGGCCAGCACACAGTCAGCATCAAGGAGCAACTGGCGCTGGTGGTGCATGGTCGCGTTACGAGCTACCCGATCATTCCCTTCGCCGAAGTGCATAAAAGGGGTGGCCACAAAGGGCAGTCCGCGTCGCCGGGCGTACTGCCAGGCTACCAGCAGCGGATATTCCCAGGAAATGTTGAAAGCATGAACCAGATCAAAAGGGCCAGGTAGAGCTTCCAGGCGGGCAGCCAGGCCGGGTAGGGGCGGTATAAGGCGGGCCATGTGCTGCAAGCGTGGTGATTGATCACCGGGCAGCATAGAAATTAGCACCATCAGCTTGCGCCAGGCCAGTAGACCGGTCCGGCCGCCGGGAAAGGGGGTTAGCGGTACGTGTATTAGCTTGAGGTTGGGGGGTAGAGCGGGACATGGGGCTGTGGCCTGTCCCTGCCAGAGATGGTTTTCACGGGTGGCGGTAGAGGTGACGGCCGTAACCTGGTGTCCGACAGCCGCTAACTGCCGGGCCAAGGTGCCAGCATACCGCTCTCCACCACCCGGAAAGGGTGGAAAAGCTGGTGTTACGAATAAAATATGCACTCAATGCCAGTAAACAACAACTCTTTAGCGCAAGATCACTGGTAAGTAAACTTCGTGAATCTCTTCAACAACGTGTACAACAACAGGTATCGTGAATGGACTGTTGGGTACAGGCTGTTCGTTATCAGTGGCTTCGATGATGATATTGCCCAGATGATGGTAACCTAAACTCAAACCGGTGGTGTTGATAGTGGCCAAGATAGTTTCTTCATCACTAACACTTCCATAATAGCTGACCAGGGCCACCCGATCCGGCAGCGTCGTAGCGTTCCAGGTTAGGGTGCCATTGCCAACATTACGGATTCTCACCAGTCTCTGAATGTTACTGGGATCGAGCCATTGGTGCAATGCTGTTAAGTTACCGGGGGTGACATCTAAAATGGGTTGTCTCTGGTTGCCCGTTCGCTCCGGATTGCCTTTGAACATAGGCCAGTCGGCCTGGCCGCTTGTCGGTGATAATTCCCACACGTAGACATGGCTATTGAAAGTGATGAGTTCTAAACGGCCGTTGTTATTCAAATCGGCAACGACCGGCGAGTTTTGCAGCAACCCTTCAGCAAAGTAAAAAGGGCCGTTGGGTGGGTTGCTGCTGGTGGTAAGCTGTTGGCCCTGCCCGTTCACAATCGTGATCGACCAGCCAGTAGTCAGAAAAATCTCCATTTTGCCGTCGCCAGTATAGTCTGCCAGGATAGGGGCCGAACCAACATCGTGGCGGTAGCCATTACCTGTTTGATCACGGGGCGTCATGGGGAACCCGGGCACTGTTGAGCCATTGAGCCGCCAGGCATATAATTTTCTGTCCATGGCAGCCACCACAATTTCGGGCTGACCATCGCCGGTTATGTCGCCAATAGCCGGCGAACCGGGCACATTGTCTCCCACTGCTTTGCCACCAGCCCAGCCGGGCAAGTCGTTGCCGTTACTATCCAGAGCATAAAAGCGGTGGCCGGCATTTGTGTTGTAAAATGTGCCCGTGCCTATGAAAATTTCTGCACGGCCGTTTCGCGTCACATCATAAAGCAGCGGTGTAGACTGGAAAATTTGCCATTTGTAAATGGGGAAATTAGGCAGAATATTGCCAAAGCGGTCTATAGCATAAAGACTGCCGCCACAATAACCGGGTGCCCAGCCGGGTGGCGTGGCATAGGGGCAGTGCCAACCACCGCTGTTACCACCCCACCGATCATCAAAATTACCTTCATCTGTGCCAACTATAATTTCCAGATAGCCATCACCCGTGACATCGGCCAGGGCAGGTGATGACCAGATAGTATCGGCTAAACGGCCTTGCAAATTAGCCCAACCAAATCGCTGCCAGTGGTTACTGTTGATTGGAAAGCCGGGGAGGAGTGTGCCATCATGACGCCAGGCATAAATCCGCTTGTCAAAACCGGTAGACACAATTTCTAACTGGCCGTCACCGGTTAGGTCACCGACCGCGGGCGTGGCATAGATGGTATCAGGATAACCAATAGGAGGGTTTTCGTCGCCTGCTAGTTTGGGCCAGTTGGCTTTCACTGTGCCGTTAGCATTTAGCACAATTACGCCACCTCTGGTCTGGTCATTCACCATGGCGGTAGAGCCAGCCCCAATCACGATTTCAAGGCTGCCGTTGCCGTTCAGATCGGCTATGGTCGGTGATGAGTGAATCCGCTGGCTACCAGCGGCCATGCCGAAGTAGGGTGCCAAATCGATCTGCCACAGTTGATATAGGCCATTGTGATCGTTGGCGTAAGCCAAAACACGGCCGTTATTGCTGGCGACAATGATTTCGAGACGGCCGTTCCCAGTTAAGTCAGCTACGGCAGCCGAACTGGGGTGGCAGTTATTGTGCCCACCACAATCCCGGCTGGGAACGGCAATCTTCCATTTAGGCGATATAAGCGTGTTTGTACTTAAAGGGGCTTCTGAATAAGATATGGTTTCTAAAGATGTTAGGGAATCGAGTTCAACGGCAGTCACATCCAATGCCTTCTTGTCAAAAAAAACAAGCATGAACGCTACCCATACACAAAAAATGACTAGCTTGGCAAAAGAAAGGTGACTAGATATTGTTGGATGTGATCTTATGTTCTTCATGTGTACAATCTCATTGACCGATAAAATGCGATATTGTAAAATCCAACAGATTGCATTTGAGTAGTTTTGTAGTTAAGCAAAGCTGAAGCTATTTTTACGTTGCAACTCCACTAGTTGCCATCATATCATGTTAACCAACTGTTATCTATCAAGTTGAGACAGATTTCCTAGCGGGTTGGCAAAAACTGGCACCATATAAACTTTCAAGGTAGTTATTAAGTCCCTTTGGAGATTTGCCAGGTTTTTGTGCGTACTCTGTGACAATTTATTCTGGTATAAACCTTAAAGGCCTCAACGGGTACTTTCCGTTGCATAAGCGATACCCTCCGCTCTTCAATAACAGCGATTGTTTTTGCTGTTAAGCCAGAAATCCTCCAATCTATGGCAATAGAGAATCCCACTTTTTTTTACACCTATCTAAGTAACCTGCAATTGAAACGTTACCTCTCAACAGGGGTAGTGCTAACCTGGCTATTGATCCTGGCCTATATGCTGTTGTTTGTTCTCATCAGTGTAGGCCAGCATCGTGCTTTGGAAAGCCACACTTACGATTTGGTTAATATGGACCAGGCTGTGTGGAATACCTTACAAGGTCGCCCCTTGGCCTTCTCCATTGTGCCTGGGGTTGAGAGCCGACTGGCGTTTCATTTTGAACCGATTTTGTTACCTATCAGCCTGTTGTATCTTATATACGAAAATGCCGAAACGTTGCTCCTGTTACAAACAATCATTGTTGCCCTGGGAGCCTGGCCAGTTTATTGGATAGCTCGTGACAAGTTAAATAACCAACTGGCTGGGGTCATCTTTGCCTGGCTATACCTTATGTACCCGCCTTTACAAGCAGCTAATGTTTTCGATTTTCATGCCGTGACCCTGGCCGCTACTTTCTTGCTCTTCGCCATTCACGCCATTGTCAACGGCCATCGGGGACGGGCCATATTCTTCTGTATACTGGCTATGGGGTGTAAGGAAGATATACCCTTACTGGTGGCTATGTTAGGTTTGTGGGTTTTGCTCTTTAATCGGGATAAACGGTTGGGGTTTGCACTGGCCGGATTAGGCATGGTTTGGTTTGTGATTGCTTTTCGGATTGTTATACCGCAATTTGCTCCTGAAGGTATTAATCCTTACATGGGTCGGTATGCAGAGTGGGGCAGTTCCCAACGGGAAATTCTGCTCAACTTAGTCACAGATCCGGCAGGCCTGGTCGCCTATCTTGTGCGCCCCATACACTTGACCTATTATCAGGATTTGCTCTTTCCGCTGAATTTTCTGTCTTTATTGGCCCCTCACTGGTTGTTGTTAAGCGGGCCATCGTTGGCCATCAATCTTCTCAGCAACCAATTGGCACAAAAGGTGGCCAATCAATTCCACTACGCCGCGCCTATCGTGCCCTTCGTTATAACGTCCGCTATTTTTGGAACAAGCCGGCTTATATCGCTCATCCCCAAAGATCGCCGAAGGCTTAGATTGGGTATTCTGAGTCTTGTTTTAGCAAGCATGATGGGCACCACGGTGTATCAGCAATACTATCATGGATACACACCATTGGCTTATACTTTTTCCTGGCCGCAAATAACAGAACACGCTCGACTGGGGCATACGCTTTTGGCCCAAATACCGGCCGACGCCGTTGTTTCAGCCCAATCGGATTTAGGTCCACAGATAGCCCATCGGGAACGAATCTATCTGTTCCCCCACGTCGATGACGCCGATTATGTTGTATTGGATGTAACCTCAACCATTTTCCCGGTGGTCAATTACGAGCAGTATTGGCAGGAAGTCATGGGCGTTCTGGCTCAGGATTTTGGCGTGGTACACAGTCAGAATGGCTATCTTATCCTCAGACGTGGGGAAGAAAACAAGGTTATCAGCCCGGACTTTTATACATTTGCCTTGTTGGAAGGGTCAGTAGAGCCTGAACACGAGGTCCTGGCCGACTTTGAGCCGGGCCTTCATCTACTAGGCTTTGATACACACCAGATACGCGATAGGCGGATACATTTGGTTTCCTATTGGTTATTGACCGAGCCGGTAACACAGGACCTAAATATTGAACTCGTTGTTCGAGATAGCAACAGTAACATCGTGGCTGCCCAATTGCCCCATACAACCCGTTGGCTGTCGATTTCGGACTGGCCTGTTGGTCAGGTAGTTGCTGTTGATTTTGGTCATGTAGACCTGTCGCCCTGGCCTGAAACACACCTCTCCTTTGCTGTATTTCTGAGCCTGGATAACGGTGACACGTATTATCTACCGCCCGAATCGGGTAATTCACGCTTGTTGCCCATGTTAGCTGGCGACGGGTACGGTGTGCGGTTGATATCTTATTGCCAACACCATACGATTTTGTTCGAGTGTCACAATACGCTACTAGACTCGTTACCTGCTGAGGTACAACCGGTCTATTATGAACTTGGCGAAGGACAAATTGCCTTGTTGGCATATCAGATCGATGAAGAACAGTTCACTGCTGGCGACGTAATAACGCTAACATTGTATTGGCAGGGGCAATCATCAATTAAGCAGGACTTCGCCTTTTTTACACATGTAACCGGAGAGGAGCCATGGCAGATTTGGGGACAGCATGACAAGCACTCTCTATTCCAATCTTACCCAACCAGTTGGTGGGTTCCCGGTCTGATTGTACCGGATCAATACCATATTCCACTGGCTGAAGAGATGGTTTCTGGAAAATATCGGTTACGGGTTGGTATCCTTAAACCAGCGACTGGCGAACGTTTGCCTGTGTGGTCTAGTGACCGTCAAGAATGGGTGGGAGATCATATTGATCTGGTAGAAATCCGTGTCCAATCCAGGTGATAGTAGTATGGCTGTTTGCTATACCTGACAAGGTGACAGGGTGACATTGTGAAAAATGTCGGTTGATGCCCTTTGCCAAACGACGGTGATTATTTGAACTGGTTGGGTGTGGCGGCTGTAAATGAATGCAGCAAGCGTTGGTATTGGTCTGCGATATGGTCGGGGGCGTAATGGTGTTGCACAAAACGACGGCCGTTTTCGCCCAACTGCCGGCGCAAAGGTTCATCCGTTAGCAACCGGTCCAGCACGGCGGCAAACTCATCGTAACTCGTGTAGTACAAACCACCCTGGCTGCGCTGACACTGGCGGCGCGTAACTTTACAGTGACCGTTGACCATAACGGCCGTTTCTACCAACCACGCTTGCAAGATAATAATTGACAGGCTCTCAAAGAGCGACGGCAGCACAAAAACAGTGGCGGCGCTGAGGGCATCGAACATATCTTGCGTGGACACAAAACCGAGAGGGATAATGTCAGCGTCGTCGGGCAGCGTCAGGTACGACTTGCCCGTCAGCACCAGTTTCAGCGGGTGAGAATGCTCGCGCCGGTAGCGCTGAAAAAAGGCACATAATTCTGGCACGTTTTTGGCTTCACTGATGCGGCCGCTGTAAAGTAAAAAGTCACCTTCGATGCCATATTTTTGGTAGAAACGGTCTGGCGAGATATTGTCAGGCGGGGTAACGCCGATGGCCATAACGTGGTGGGGAATACGGCCGTTGCCCGCCACCCGCATCGTTAAATCCCGTTCCGCTTCGGTCAGATAGACAATGTGGCGCGGCATGTTGAGCAAAGCGCGGTAGGCGTCCATATAGATAAACGGCTCGTCGTGAGCCGCGGGAATCAAGATCGCTTTATCAGCCACCAAAGGCAAGCCAAAGAAGGTAGTGGCGTATAAATAGGTGACAAAAATGAAGGCGTCGTACGTCCCGGCCTGCTGCTTGATAAACTGGAGCAGCGGCGTGGAAAACGGTCCCTGCTCCCTGATCCAGGCCATCTCCTCATCTAAAGAGCGCTTAGAAAGCAGCAGGCGCCCCGTTTTCAGTTGGGATTGCTGCCAGTTGCGCGGCGAATCGACGGGAAAGCGATGGATAGTGACGTTGTTGTGCTGGCTTTGGCCAGGCGGATAATGGTCGGCCCAGGTGGTGTAGTCCAGGGCACAGGTGGTGAGAACGTCAATGTGGGCTATGGTCGTTAAGGCTTCCGCCAGCCAGCGGGCCGCATCTTCAGCACCCCCATTTACTTCTGGTCCATATCGCTGCACTACCATAGCCACACGCGGTTTGCTCACTCGACACGCTCCCAGCCCATCTCTTGGCCCAGACAAGCACGTGCTGAAAAACGGCATATCATTTGCCATGGCCGTAGGAGCAAAGTAAAGTAGCGGCTGGGGCTGGGCAAATGCTCGTGCAGGCCGAAGTCCGTGTGGTCGGTTATGAGACGGTGACGCTGTTTTTCGGCTGTACTCATCTGACAATAGGCGGTCAGTGACTTTTGCACAATTTTGCCCAGGGCATAAATTTGTGCCGGCACATATTGGCGTTCAATGATGCTGTTCAAAGTCGTGGCGGCGGTATTGGGGATGTGTAGAAAAAGAAGGGTCGGTGAAACCACTTATCTCTCCTTTAGTGTGGCCAACTGCTCTTGAAAAATCCGCGCCGCTGTTTGGGGTAGAAATTGTTGCAGTCGTTGTTGTTGTTTGACAATAAGTCGTTGACGTAAAGCGCTGTCTGAGACCAAAATATCAACCAGTTCGGCCAGCCGCTCAAAATCTTTCTGCTGAAACTGTACCCCGGCCTCGGCCAATGTGTCGGGTACGCTGGCCGCACTGTAGGCCAGGATGGGCAGATCATGGTACATGCTTTCAATGAATGGCTTGCCGAACCCTTCATGCTCACTCATGGAAACGTACAGGTCAGCCTCCCGGTAACAAGTGACAAGATCAGTCTGCGAGACTTTGCCCAACAGCGTAACGCCGTCTGCCAGTCCCCAATCGGCTACCAGTGATTCGAGCCATTTGTCATAACCCACCACCCAGCGGTCGCCCAGCAGCAGCAGGTGGGCTTGGGGCCGGATGCGCCGATAGTAGTAGAGCAGCTTGATCAAGTCTTCCTGCCGCTTGTTGGGGGCAATGCGGCCGACGAAGAGCAACAACGGCCGTTTCTGTGCCAAGCTTGCTACCAGTTCGGGGTTAGAAGGTAAATCGTAGGCTTTGGTATTGAGGGTGATGGGCAAAACGGCCGTTTCTTCATACCCAACTTTTTCCAGTTCCCGCGCATTGTAGGCCGAATCAGCCAGAGCGAGGGCGGTATGGGCACGCAGGGTGGCCGTTTGCGCCTGTCCCCGGGCCGCCCGCGCTGCCCAGGCCGGGTCAATGTGGTCAAAAAACTCAGGCGGCGTTACGTTATGGTAGATCAGGATAATTTGTTGAGGCCGGGTCAGCAGCGCATCAGCTAAATCGGAGCCGATGCTGTGGTGGTAGATGACCCAGGGCTGATTGGTGGGACGGTATTGGATAAACGGCCGTATCTCCCCATCCAGTTGGGGGTGAATATGCTCGGCAAAGATGTCGGACTGTACGCCCCACTCCCGCAGCCATTGGCGCAGTAGCAGCGCCTGATCGGTAATGGCGTCGCCTGGCGTGGCCCCTACCAGCAGTTGGTGCAGGGTTGTGGGAAGCTGGCTGTGGCTCATGGGCCGCTGTCCTCCGGGGCTGTTTCCAGCTCGGCCAGCCGCTGTCGCAGTGCCTCAATTTCCACTTGCTGTAATTGCAGCAGGCGGGTTTGCTCATTGAGCAGGCTAACCAGATGGTTTTCCAGCCGGGCTTGCCTGGCCCCGGAGCGATTGACGTAAAATAAGACGAGTTCGTGTACCTGCTGCCGTATTAAACCCCACAATCGACCTAACAGAGGCAGGCGGGTAGCGGGGGAAGGGGCCAGGACGAGTGTGGTTACGGCCGTTTCCATCTCGTTCACCTGGCGCAGGTGGTAGTAGAGCGTCGCGTTTGCGCCAGGATAGGGTGGCCGGGGCATCTCAGCCACAAAGCCGAAGCTAGGGAAATCAGGGTTAACGCGACCCAACTGCTGGCGACGCATTTGCACCCGCTCTTCAATTTGGGCTTCTAACGCAGCGGCAGAAACGGCCGTGTCTTCAATAACAATCCAGGGTTTATTATCCATTTGATACTTCTGTTTAGATAGAGTGCGTAAGTTATCTACGCATTACGCACTACGTACTATGCCGCCATATTAGCCAACAACTGCCGGTATTGGGCCAAAATCTGGGGCCATTGATAATTGGCCAGCACGTAAGAACGGCCGTTGCGCCCCATTTGTTGTGCAGTTTGGGGTTGGTCATGCAGATAATCAATGACCGCCCCAAACTCATCAGCATTGGTAAAATAAAGCCCGCCCTGACTGCGGACACAATGCTCGCGGGTAACAACACAATGGCCATGTACCAACACAGGCGTTTCCGTCAGCCAGCTTTCCATAATCACCAGCGAAAAGCTCTCGTTCACCGACGGCAGACAGAATAGATCGGCGGCGGCGTAAGCATCATACTTATCCTGGCGGGGCACAAAGCCCAAATTCACTACCTGGCCGGCCACCGCTTCCGGAATAGGCATCTGTCCCGGCCCAATGAGTACCAGTTTCATCTCGGTTTGCGTGGTGGCTGCGTAACGTGCCCAATAGTCGAGCAGCAGAGGTACATTCTTACCCGCTTCCTGGCGACCAACGTAGAGTAAAAACGGCTCTGCCAGCCCATACTTCTGGCGAAAACGGTCGCCATCGGCTACGAACTCGGTCTCCACACCAACGCCAATAACGGCTCGTACCTGACTGTCAGAACGGCCATATAATCGTTCCACCAACTCCAGTTCAGCTTCAACGTTAAAAATCAGCGTGTGAACCTGGGGCAGCAGTTGCCGAAACAGGTCCATGTAGGCATAGCCTTCATCGTGCAAGCAAGGAATGATAGCCGAACGCGCCGGACAGATCTGTGCCCCAAAATAGGTAGTGGCAAACAAATAAGGGATGAAAACAAACAGGTATTCATGGCTACGGTCGGCTATATGCTCATACAGACCGGGGCAGTTAATCATTTCGTTGATATAAACCTGCTCATCAGCGGGCGACAGGCGCAGCCCCTGCATCAACTGCCAGTTTACCCGGTCAAACGCGGCCCGATCTCGGCCCGTCACGGCAAAGCGATGGACCGGTATACCGTCTTCAACCGTCTGGCCAGGGCGATAGTAGTTAGTGGCCCAATCGGCGTGGAAGTCGCGGATGCAGGTGGCCCACACCTCTAGCGACAGCCCGGCCCGGTGTAGATGGGTTACCAGATGGCGGGTCAGCGTCTCCATGCCACCGGCTAGATTAGGCCCATACCAGGGGGTGACAAAAGCCACTTTCATGTGAGCTGATCCTCATCGGCCGTTTTTTCCAACTCCTGGCTGAGCAGACTGACGGCGTGCAGCAGGTGGGTGTTAACGCGCATTTGCTGCGCCGCCACTTGGTTGACATAAAACAAAACAAGCTCGTGCAGTTTGCCACGCAGCCAGGTGATGACCGGCCCGAATATTGGGATATTGACCGGCGTTACGTTCATCTTAACGCCCACTTCGTTGTGAGTCAGCGCGGCCTGGTAGAGATGGTCATAGAATTCGGGTGGTAAACGGTGGCCACCGGTCGGCACAATCGGCTCACCGCCCGGCGTTAACATTCCTTTCTTAGCCCGGATTTCAGCCCGGATTTCGCGCATAATCGCTTCGACATCGACTGGTTCTGGGGTTGTTTCAGGGTTTGTGTTCATAATCTTTTGGGAATAGACGCTGCTAACTCTCTGGCACAGCCTGTTCAATTTTGTGAATGTCTAACTGCCAGACAGCAGGCAAAACGGCCGTGGGCTTGTGAAAGTAACTACCTTCAAGTGCCCGGCTTTCAATGGTAAACGCCTGGCTCCGGAGGGAGTGGTTTTGAGCAATCAGCCAGGCCGGATCGCCAATCCAATAGACGGTCAGGCCGTTATTTTGCCAGTTTGTTATTGTTTCGTCCAGTTGGGCAGGATCGGCAGCCTCGGGGAAGCGCAGGCTGAGACTGTGGTGGCCGAAGATAAACTGGAGCGGGGTTCCCAGAAAATCCCCCTGGCCGACGGCCGCCTGATCGTTAAAAATCAGCACTGAGCCGGGGTCTAGCTGCCGGTCCAGGGCAGCCAGTTGGGGCAGCAGCCCTTTGTGGTCTACCTGACTGATAAAACCCTGAGCTGACCAGAGTAGCCCTCCCAGCCAGAGCAGGGCCAGCAGCGGTCCCAGCCAGCGTGCCGGTGAGTTAAGGCGAGTGATATGGTTGAACAACACGGCCGTTCCCACCACAATCAACGGTATAGCCGCCGGCACAAAGCGGCGCATCACATAAATCTGGTGGGGATTGGCCCGCACATTCCATAAGTAAAAGAGGATGAAAAAAAGGCCAATGGCGACGGCCAATGCGGTGCGCCGTTCCAGCCGCCACAGCAGCAGCCCAATCCCGGCCAGCCCCAGCCACACGCCCAGGGGCGATAGATACCAGCCCAGCCGCAGCAAATTTTCCTGGTTGGGCTGCGGGATGAGATTGGTGCTGTAGGGATCGGCCCACACGGGAATCTCGCCCACATACGGCCGTATAAACCAGCCATGCAGCGCCAGTAAAACCAGAATCACAATCAAGCCGCCCAGCAACGGCCGTTGCCAGCGCACCAGATAGCCAACCTGTCCCCGATAGCGATGCAGCAGCAGCAAAAAAAGCAGACCGGCCAGGCCAGCCCCCAGCGGCAACCACCAGTAAACAGTAAACAATCGCAGTGCAAAACCAAACAGATCAAAAAAGTACGGCTGGCTTAACGAGAGACCGTGCAGCAGCGAATGGGCAACCATCCCGGTGAGTGGCAGGAAAAAATAGAAATAGTCAGCGGTGTCGGTGTGCCCCTCGGCCCATAGCCACAACCCCAGCAAAAAAGGAAAGGGCAAAATAAAAAGCATGTCGATCCGGACCAGAAAGATTTGTCCCAGAGCCAGCCCAGCCAGTAAGGCCCAGAAGCGGCGCGACGGCTGGTTGCCCAGCCAACTGGCCACCGCCCACAGCCCGGCCCACAGCAAAAATTGGGTCAGTGTTTCGGTAGTGGGATAGCGGGCAAACCAGATTTGCAGGGCGTTAAAAGAGAGGCCATAGAGGGCAAGAACGGCCGTTTCCCAGCCAAACATCTGCCGCACCAGCAAATAAACCGCCAGCCCGGCCAGCAAAGCCCACAACCCGCTGAGCAGCAGCGCCGCCTGCGCCCCGGCTACCGCGCTGCTGCTCAAGCTATAGGCCAGCGCCAGCCAGACGGCATGAAGGGGATAAAATTGGGGAATTACCTCACCCGGCACATCCCCCACCACATAAAAGGCCGGCATCAAATAATGGTCGGCTACCGGATTTTGCAACGGGCGTAAAAAAGCCTCTTGCAGGGTGGGATAGAGACTGGCCAGAACCGGGTCCTGAATGATCAGCCCGCCGTCGCGGGCAATTTGCGCCCCAATGCTCATGTAAACGCCGGCATCAGCCCCGCCCAGAACATATTCATGAGGTCGAAAAAAGAGCCAGAGAACGACCAGCAGCCAGAGTCCCAGGGCCACATACTGCCACCAGGCGGGCAAAAAGGTGAACCAGGGGGATGGTTGAGGTTTAGCAGGCAGTACCGTATGTGAGCGCGGTCGTAGCCAGGCCGCCCCGCCCGCGCCCAGGCACAGCAGCAACCAGCTCAGGCCGACCGTCAGCAGCGAAAAACGGCCGATCTGCACCCACAGCAGCGCCAGCCAACCGACAGCCAGAACGCCAAGCGTCAAAGCGGCAAAATGGCGGCTCAGCCAGCCGGTCCGGCGTAGGCCAGGCCAGTTTTGCAGCAGCAGCCAGCCCGGTAGCCAGGCAGTAAACAGGAGAAGGGGGAGTATAGACCAGACGGGCATCAGAATTACAAATTGCGAGTTACGAAAGCTGTGACCTGGTTTAGCAAGTCGAGGTAACGTTGGGCCACCGCTTGGGGATGGCAATGGGTGTTGATGTAGGCAACGGCCGTTGTGCCCAGGCGTTGGCGTTCTGCCGCATCAGCAATCAACTGTGTCAGCCCGTTATACAAGGTGGCCTGGTCCAGTGGTGCTACCTTGCAGCAGGCGTCGTCCGGCAGCTCAGCATACCAGCCGTGATCATAAACAACCACCGGTTTGCCCGCCGCCATTGCCCGCAGGGCCACAGCCGATGTTTCCCCGGCAGTGGGATGGCGCAAGTTGACCACAATGTCGGCCGCGGCCAGCCAATGGTTAAAATCGGCCAGGTCAGGCAGGTAGCCGGTACAGTGAACCCGCTGCGTCAGCCCCAGATTGGCCACCAGGTTGGTTACATCCACTTCTGTCCCCGTGTCGCCAATGATCAGATAATAGACGGGCCAGTCAGCGCACAACTGTTTGAAAACAGCCAACACTTTGTCCAGACGGCGGGCCGGCGTAACCTGTCCGCCGCTGGCCAGGATGATCGCGTCTGCGGGCCAATGGGCTGGCCAGCCGGACAATCTCTGGCGTGGAGGCGCGGAGCTGGTGGCCGGCTGCATTATTTGGGGAATAACGGCCAGGGGACGCAGTCCAATGTGGGGGCGGATACGCTCGGCCACGTATTGACTGTGGACAATGAAGCCCAGATTGGTATGCAGCAGCCGTTCGTTAAGGGGCAGGTCAAACAATGGCGTTGGCTGCTGCCCGGCTTGAATACGGTAGGCCAGGCGCAAACCATCCTTGCCGTAGCTGTAGCCCATTTCGCGCACGTAGGCTGCCGGTCGTCCCTGCCCGGCCGTGCGGTGAGCCTGGGCATGGTGCAGGATATAGTCATGCAGCACCACCACGCCGGGATAGAGCAGGCAGTGGTCATAAATGGCGTCATGGTGCTGACTGTTGCCCATCTGATAGAGGGCAAGATCGTAATGCCAGCGATGGGGCGCGTACTGAGGCAACGCCCGTAACGTTAAAGAAGGTAGATAAGCGTTGGCGGGCAGCATGACATTTTCTGTTGTGAAAACGGTCACATCTGCCAGTTGGGCCAGGTGGGGCAGCAGCTCGACACTGTAGTCGGCAATGCCGCTACGAGCGGGGGGGAGGGGGCTGAAATAAGCCAGCCGCAAGCGCGAGTCGTAGCTCATTCCGCTCATTCTTCTTCCAGTCGGGCCAACCGTTCATCTATTGATTGCAGCAGCCGGTTCATTTGTGCCAGTTGGGCCGTTAGTTCCGCCACATGATAGACCAGTTGGCTGTGGTCCTGGTCCTGGTCTACCAGTCGCTCATCTATAAGCTGCAGCCGGTCTACAACAAGCTGCAGCCGGTCTACGACGTGCCGGTTGATGGTGTTCTGCTGCTGCAGTAGGCCCCGCACATACCATTTGGTGGAAACATTATTCCAGGTGGTACGGAAGCGGGCAATCAGGGGGCCAATGATAGGGATAGCGGAAGTAAACGGCCGTTCCACTACCTCCCATGGCAGCGGATCTTCACTGGCCAGCGGGTCAGCAGCCGTGGCTTGCAAATCAAGCAACCCGGCTGCAACCTCCGCCTGCATCGTTTCTCTTGCTGACTGTTCCATAGGTTGTTCCCTTTCCGCACGATTTGTTGAATAGTGATGACTGTCTACTGCATACTGGTAACGGAGAGACGGCCACTGCCGCAGCGCCTGGCGGTAAGCTTGCCTGACATAACGACGGGCTGCCGGTGGCAGTTGGTTCAGCCATGCTTTTTCGGCAGGTATTGTCTCAGCCAGCAGCCGATGGGTCGGGTAATGTTTGAGCAAAAACCGCCAACGCCCCGTATGAAAGCGGCGCAGGTAGGCAGGGCTGTTCTTGACAGTGGTAGCCGATTCAACATGAACGGCCGTTGCCGCCGGTTCGTACAAGACCCTATAACCAGATGCCCATGCCCGGTAGCATAAGTCTACATCCTCATAGTAGAGAAAGAAATTGTCATCAAGCAGACCAATATCGTCAAGCATTTGACGGCGCAGGGCCAGGGCCGCCCCGATGACGTAATCAACCTCTTTTTGTTCATCACATTGCCCCACATCCCGTTCGCCGATGCCAAAATGACCGGGTAGGGCACGCGGCGGCGTCAGGTAGCCGCCACCATGTTGCAGCGTCTGGCCATCGGGGTAATAGAGCTTACAGCCAACAATGCCGGTGCGGGGATCTGCATGAAACGGCCGTATAATACGCGCCAGCCAGTCGGGTCGCACGTAAACATCCGGGTTGAGTAGGACGGCAAACGGTGCTTCGGTTGCCCGTAGACCGACATTGTTGCCCCCGGCATAGCCCAGGTTGGCACCCGTCTCAATGACGTTAACCCGGGGAAAATGGCGGCGTACATAAGCGACCGAATCATCGTCAGACTGGTTGTCAACCAATGTGATGGAAAAGTTGGCATCGTCCAAAGCGTACAAAGCCGTCAGGCATTCGGGCAGGTAGGGACGTGCGTTCCAGTTAAGGATGATGATGTCAACTGCGTGTGATTGCGCCATCCTAAAACAAACGCCGCTCATCAAGCCGCCACAGCCCGGCGGCCGCCGCCGCTTGCAGCGCGGCGCGATGCTCATCCCGGCGCAGGTGGCGATTGAGTTCACTGTATTTAACGGCCGTTACCTTCCCCGCCGGATAATATTGGGCCATCACGTTGACATACGTATCCCGCGAAACTTCATCGGCCAAAAAGCGCATGATAGCCTTCGTCTCTTCCGGCAGGCCGGGCATCACCAGATGGCGCACCAGCAGCCCGCGCTTAGCCAGACCGCGCTCATCCACCTTTAGGTCCCCCACCTGACGGTGCATCTCCTTGAGCGCGGCGCGGGCCACAGCCGGGTAATCCTTCGCTTTCAGGTATTTTAGCGACAGCCGTTCATCCCACAGCTTAAAGTCGGGCATGTATATGTCGATAATGCCGTCGAGCAGGTGCAGACTGTGCAGCGCGTCGTAGGCAGAAGTGTTGTAGACCAGCGGCAGGCGCAGACCGGCCTCGACGGCCAGGGGCAGCGCCTCTAGCAGTTGGGGCACGACGTGTTCGGGGGTGACGAAGTTGATGTTGTGGCAGCCCACGGCTTGCAGTTCCAGCATCATGGCCGCCAACTCTGCCGGGCCAACCTCATCGCCGCTCAAAACCTGGCTAATCTCATAGTTCTGGCAAAAGACGCAGCGCAGGTTACAGGAGGTGAAGAAAATAGTGCCGCTGCCGCGGCGGCCGCGCAGGCAATCCTCCTCGCCAAAGTGGGGGAAGTAGCTGCTGACCCGCGCATAACGGCCGATATGACAAACGGCCGTTTCATTCGCCAACCGATCCACGCCACAGTCTCGGGGGCAGACGCGGCAGGAAGCCATCTCGGCCAGGGCTTGCTCGGCCCGTTTGACCAGCTCGCCGCGCCGGTGCAGCGCCAGATAGGCCGGTTCAAAATCACGGCTAGAAATGACAAAGGGTTGATCGGTATGCTGGTAAGACATCTCAAATGGGGTTAACCGCTGATGGCCGGTGCCTGACCAACAAACAGCGACTGTTCCAGAACGGCTAAGATAAAATGGGCCACGTCGGCGCGGGCAATGCGGCCGGCGCGAATACTTTTTTCCGTACCTGCCTGATATTGGCCGGTCAGCGGGCCATCGGTCAGCCCGCCCGGCCGGATGATTGTCCAATCCAGACCGCTATGACGAACGGCCGTTTCCTGTGTCTCTTTATCGGCTATAACCTTGCGCAAAGCGGTCTTCATGATCAGCTTAAAGGCCAGCGGCACCTGGTCCGCACTGTCGCCCACGCCCAATGAGGTGACAACCAACAGCCGCCTAACACCTGCCTGCTTCATAGCCGCGATGATTTGCTGCGTTCCGGCCGTGACCACGCCTTCGGGGTTATTGGCCGTGTTGCCCAACGAACACACAACGGCATCAGCACCGCGCACGGTTGCCAACACCGCCTCCGGATCGAGGACGTTGCCCGCAATAACGTGCAGCTTCTCATGGGCCAGCGTCAGCCGGGCCGGATCGCGCACCAGGGCTGTGATCTGATGACCCGCCGCCAGCGCTTGTTGACCAAATTGCAAACCGGTCCCGCCGGTTATGCCAAATAGGGCTATTTTCATTCCGTTCATACCATCAGTTTAATATGACTGCCTGAAATAGACAACTGGATTTAGCATTGCCCAAATACCAACTTGAGGTAAGATGAACTCATGAATGATGGCTCAATACAGGCATGGGAAA
Organism: Anaerolineae bacterium; assembly: GCA_007123775.1. Classification (GTDB taxonomy): domain Bacteria; phylum Chloroflexota; class Anaerolineae; order Promineifilales; family Promineifilaceae; genus SLGK01. The sequence goes on from SLGK01000027.1 coordinate 62,623, forward strand.
AAGTAGCAAGTCAGGCGGCCGCAGATTATTATATCTTTCGGGCGCGTCGGGATAAAAGCCGTTCACCTCGAACGGGAAGGGTGCATGATGTCGTTGTTTTGGAATCGCCCGACTGGGTAAACATCGTCGCCGTTACGCCGGATGAACGGGTTTTGCTGGTGCGGCAGTACCGCCACGGCACGGAAGAAATCACGCTAGAAATTCCGGGTGGCATGGTTGATGCGGGGGAGCCTCCGGAAACGGCCGCTAAACGGGAACTAAAAGAGGAGACGGGTTACGAGGCCGAACGCTGGCACTACCTGGGCCAGGTGAAGCCCAATCCTGCTTTCATGGACAACAGGTGCCACACCTTCCTCGCGCTAGACGCGGTGCAAACCGGGCCACCCAGCTTTGACGGGTCGGAGGATATTGAGGTGCTAACGGCCGATCTCAATCAGGTGAGCGATATGGTACAAGACGGCCGTATCGCTAATTCCCTGGTTGTGGCCGCCTTTTACCATCTGGACCACTACAACAACGTTAGCATAACGGCTACCGGGTCATCAATCTGAGGCGCGGTCAGGTCTTGGGCATAGTTTTTGTACATCACCCCGGCCGGAAAGCCTTCAACCACTTTATATTTAGGCTATGTCCTGCTACTATTGTGAGGTATGGACAAAAAAGCAGTTGACCAGCTATCAGTTGATGAGTTACAGCAGGCACTCTACCGCAAGAAGCGAGATGTCCGCCGTACCCGCCTGCAACGGCTGCGGCAGCAAGGGCGTGTGCTGGATGTGGCCGGGCTGACACCACAGGAACCACCCCCGCTGCCCCAGGCGCGCCCGCAGGCGAAACCGTCAGGGGCAATGCGCTACTATACGCTGGTCGATGGGGCAGAAGCCGAAGCAGAGACAAAGGCAGATGGGGAAACAGTAGACGAGACAACAGCGAGCGAGAATGGCACAGCCGCTCAAACCCAACCGGCCCGCTGGCGCTGGGCGCTTAACAAACTACTGCTGGTGGTCGAAGTAACGGCCGTTATTGCTCTGCTCGTCGTGGTGTATACGCTGTGGCAAACCACCCAGGAGCTAAACCAGGAATTGGCCGCTGCCCAGCGGGTCGAAAGCCAGAGCGTGGCCCTGCCCACGCCTACCGCCACGCCCGTCATTGGCGTCGTCGTTTTGCCGTCGGGCCACAAACCGCCGGTAGACGGCCGTTCCCCCGAACCGGGCGAAGCGGGCGACATCCCGGCCCACCTGCTGCCGGCCATCAATGCCTATCAGCCGCCCCCCATCCCCACGCCCGGCCCCGAACAGGCCCGCCGCATCCAGATACCGGCCATTGACGTAGACAGCGTCATTGTCCAGGGAGATGATTGGGAGCAGCTCAAGAAAGGGGTCGGCCACCATATCGGCTCGGCCCAGCCGGGCCAAAACGGTAATCTGGTCCTTTCGGCCCACAACGACATTTTCGGCGAAATATTCCGTCATTTAGACAAACTCTCGCCGGGTGATGAGGTTATTGTCTCTACCGAAGTCCGCAGCTACACTTATGTTATACGCAAAATAGATGTGGTCGAACCGACCGATGTCTGGGTCATGGCCCCTAGCGAACACGCCAGCGCGACCCTGATTTCATGCTATCCGTACCGCGTGAATACCCAGCGCATCGTCGTCTTTGCCGACCTGGTAACAGAAGAGGATAGGGTTTAGAGTGTAGAGCTAGAGGGGTTTGAGCTAGAACTAGAGCTAGAGGATTTTCACTCTACACTCTACACTCCGTACTCTACACTCTACACTTAAGGAGAAAAACATGTCAAAACGATCTCGCCGGCGCGGCCGGCAGCAGGCAACTGAGGAAGATTTCCGCGAAGAATACGCCTATGTTATCAATGACTTGCGGCGCGTCCTTATGCTGGCCGGTTTCATGTTTACGTTGCTGATTATTCTTAACATAGCGTTGCCGTTCTTTGGTCTTTAGCGCGGTGTGGTGCGTCGGGGGGAACATAGAAACCCTCTACACACAACGCATCACACATTACAAGACGTCGCGTCCCCCTGACCAGCCATAACGCAGTGCGGCATGTTGCCATGTCCAGAGCAACCCGCTATAATCCGCAGTAGCACTTTATTAACGAAGAAGAAACCTGGGTTTTGACAAAAACTCGGTTTCTCATCTCATAAATCCCACGAGAAGAAAAAATGATAGATTTTTCCCTGACTAAAGACCAATTGAGCGCCGCTGAGATGGTGCGTAATTTTGCCGAAAAAGAGATTTACCCCACTATCAAAGAGTACGATCGCAAACAAGAAATGAACCCCGATGCCCTGCCGCGCATGGCCGAGCTGGGCATTTTGGGCATCAACATCCCGGTACGTTATGGTGGCCAGGGCTTCGATTACGTGACCCTGGGTCTGGTTTGTGAAGAGCTGGAGCGAGTAGACTCCACCCTGCGCGTGGTGATGTCGGTCCACATGGGGCTGAACAGCATGGGGTTGCTCCAATGGGGCACCGAGGAGCAGAAACAACAGTTCCTCACGCCGCAGGCGCGGGGTGAGCGGTATGCTGCTTTTTGCCTGACCGAGCCGGGTGCCGGTTCTGACGTGGCCGGTATGCGTTCCACGGCTCGCCGTGATGGGGATGATTACATTCTCAATGGCGAAAAAATGTGGATTAGCATGGCCAGCAAGGCCCATCATTTTCTCTGGTTTGCCAAGACCGACCCCGACGCCAAACCAGCCCATGCGGGAATCACGGCTTTTATCGTCACCAGGGATATGCCTGGCCTGACGACGGGTGATATTCACGGCAAGCTGGGTGTGCGGGCCGGATCGACCGGTTGGGTTAACTGTGCCGACGTGCGCGTGCCGGCCGCCAATCGACTGGGTGAAGAAGGCGAAGGATTCAAGATTGCTATGAGCTGCCTGGACAACGGCCGTTACTCGGTTGCGTCCGGGGCTACCGGCCTTATCCGGGCCAGTCTGGAAGCGTCGGTTAAATATGCTCAGGAGCGCCACACGTTCGGCCAGCCCATTTCCCAGTACCAGCTTATCCAGCAAAAGATTGCCCATATGCAGCAGTGGTACGACTGTGCCCGGCTGCTCTATTTGCGCGTGGGCTGGCTTAAGAACGTAGGTATTCGCAACACCCGCGAGGCGTCTATGGCCAAGTGGTACGCCACAGATTACTCTTTCCAGGCGGCGCATGAGGCCATCCAGGTACACGGCTCTTACGGCTTTTCGGATGAGTATGACGTGGAACGCTACCTGCGCAACAGTCGTGGCGGCATTATTTACGAAGGCACCAGCGAAATTCACCAACTGATGCAGGCCGGTTATGCGTTTGGCGAGCGGCAAAATAGGCCGCTGCGCTGCGAGCTGCCGGCGTATGATGAGGCGTTTTGGCAAGCGGAGGCGTAATGCGTAAAACGTAATATGTGCGTTTTATCCATTACGCATTACGTTTTACTCGTTACGTTTCACTGTTATGCAGATCAAAGTTAAAGCCCGACCGGGCGAGGCTTTGCAATTTCCGGGGATATGTGTTCACTGTGGGCAAGGGGCCACGGCACTGCTGACGTTAAAGAAGCGCAACGGCCGTATTACCCGCCTGTTAGATGTGCCTCTGTGCGCCGCCTGTGACAAAACCCGACTGCGCCGCTCCGGCATGCAGGAGCAGCGGCAAAAGCTGGGCTGGCTGGCCAGCGGCCTGACCGGCTTGCTGGTGCTGGGCCTGATATTTCTGCTGCTGCCGGTCGATCTGGGCGTCAGCGCCCGTTTATTGGTTGCCTTGCTGGTGGCTGCGCTGGGTACAACGGCCGTTTTCACCGCCAGCCAGCGTTGGGCCGCTCAGGCCGCCTTGCCCGAAGTCAAGGCAATCCGGCAGGCCGCCAGTTTCGACGCCTTTTCCTGGCGCACCGTGACCTTAACCTTTACGAACGAAACCTTTGCCGAACAGTTTCGGCAGCTAAATCAACCCGTTCTTTGGGAGAATGGGGGACAACGTGATACGTAAAACGTAAAACGTGAAACGTAAAACGTAATGAGTGAAAACCAACCCATTACGTTTTACGCATTACGTTTTACGCAATACGCAATACGCCCTCCCTCCCCAAACCCTACACATTTGGAGGTATTTACATGAAAGTCGTTGTTTGTACCAAACAGACGCCCAGCACAACGGCCGTTTTCACCGTCGAAAATGGCCAGGTGAGCTGGAGCGACCCCAGCGGCGATAAGCCCAACGTGGTCAACCCCTGGGACGAATATGCCATCGAAGAAGCCATCCGCCTGACCGAAAATCATGGCGCTACCGAAGCCATCGCCCTCACCGTCGGCGCACCCGAAGCCGACGAAGCCCTCAAGACCTGCCTGGCTATGGGCTGCTCCCAGGCCATTCGCGTCACCGACGAAGCCTTTTTCGGCTCCGACACACTGGGCACGGCTCGCATTTTAGCCGCCGCTATCAACAAAGTGAGCGACGTGCAAGTCGCCCTCTTCGGCAAACAGGCCATTGATGGGGATAGCGGTCATACGGCCGTGCAGGTGGCCCGCAAATTGGGCTGGACGCCGCTGACCTACGTTTCTGAAATCAAATCCATTGGCGATGGCCAGATTACCGTTGAGCGACTGGTCGAAGACGGCAAGGAGACCGTAACGGCCAACCTGCCCGTCGTTATCAGCGTCGTCAAGGAGATCAACGAGCCGCGCTATCCTTCCTTTATGGGCATTCGCAAGGCCAGCCGGGCCACCATCCCCACCTGGTCCGCTGCCGATCTGGAGATCGAAGGGAGCTATGGGGCCACGGCTAAAAAAGCGGATTGGTCCGACGTCTACCCCATCCCCCCGCGTGAAGGCAGCGTAGAGATTATTGAAGCAGAAACGGTAGAAGAGCAGGTCCGCCTCCTGGTTGATAGATTATTTGAGGAGAAGGTAATATGAACGGCGTTTGGGTATGGATTGAGAATCGTAACGGCGAGATCATCGCCATCAGCAAAGAAGCAATCGGCGTGGCCCGTCGCGTGGCTGCTGAACTGGGCCAACCCCTCACCGCGCTCGTTTTTGGCCATGGGGTTAGCGGCGTGGCTGAGGCCGCCTTTAACCTGGGGGCCGATGCCGTCTTGGGGGCCGATGATGAAACGCTGGCCAACTTCCGCGTTGAGGCCTATGGGCCACTGCTGGCGCAACTAGTCCACGAGCGAGAGCCAGCGGTGGTGCTGGCTGGAAAATCAACGCGGGGTAACGATCTGCTCGCCTGGACCTCGGCCGATCTGGATGCCGGTCTGGTAGGCGACGCCATTGAGGTGAAGGTTGAAGACGGGACCGTGAAGATTACCCGGCCCGTTTATGCGGGTAAGCTGCTCTCGACCAGTTTTGTGACGGAAGGGGTGCAGTTTGTTTCGCTGCGCAGCCGGGCTTTTGCCGCCGCTGAGGAAACGGGTAAGCGTGGTGAGGCGGAATGGGTGGCAACGGCCGTTGCCGAAGGTGACATTCCCACCAAAATTACCGGCTTCGAGAGCAAAGAGGGTGACGTAAGCCTCACCGACGCCAGCATCATCGTCAGTGGTGGCCGTGGCGTGGGCGGTCCCGAAGGCTTTGAGCCAGTACGCGATTTGGCCAAAGTCCTGGGCGGGGCCGTGGGCGCGTCCCGGGCTACGGTAGACGCCGGCTGGATTCCCTACGACCACCAGGTGGGGCAGACGGGTAAGACAGTCAGCCCTGACCTCTACATTGCCTGCGGCATTAGCGGCGCTATCCAGCACCAGGCCGGTATGCGTACCGCTAAGGTGATTGTGGCCATTAACAAGGATGCCGACGCGCCCATTTTCAAACTGGCCCGCTATGGTGTTGTCAATGATTTGTTCAAAGTATTGCCGGCATTGACCGCAGAGTTTCGCAAGCGGCTGAGTTAAACAGTCGCCGCTTGTTGGTCATTAGAAAACAGGCAATAAGGTGAAGCCGGTTCCAATCGGAATCGGCTGTTGCAAAAAAGGAAACGCGCTGATTGGTGGTTTGGTTGGCAAAACCAGACCTGCCTGAGCGCGTTTCTTTGTTCTTGCCTCCGTGCCGCACACGATAACGAGATTGCCGTGACACAACCTGTCGTAATTGGCCGTGGCCACTTGACACAGTAGAACGCATGTGCTAAATTTATAACCAGCAACGGCAAGACCTCCTTCCCCCCCCTCTTCCCTCCCCTTTCTAATGGAGCTGGTAAGCGCGACCCTTACCAGCTCCTCCTCTTTTCTTAGCCCGCTACATTTTTCAAGAGACTGATGTATAATTCCCAACTTGATTTGACCACATCATGAACAAAGGAATTAACGTATGCAAGAATCAGTTACACCACAGTCGGCCGAGGCGGAAACGGCCGAACGCAGTCTGCTTGATTACGGGGGTATTATGCTGCGCGGCGTCTGTATGGGCGCGTCTGACATCGTGCCCGGCGTCTCCGGCGGCACCATGGCCTTTATCCTGGGCATTTACGAAGAGCTGATCCAGTCGATTCGGGCTGTGGGCCAGCGCCCTTTTCTCCAGGCCCTCTTCCGCTTTCGTATCAAAGAAATGTTCCAAATTCTCAACTGGCAATTTCTGCTGGCCGTGGCTACCGGCATTTTGCTGGCCATCTTCACCCTTTCGCAGGGCCTCGAATGGCTGCTGATCAACCATCCCATCGTCATCTGGAGCTTCTTCTTTGGCCTGGTGTTGGCCTCCGTCTACGTCGTTAGCAAACGGATCGACAACTGGACCCCCGGCCTGATCATGCTGCTGGTAGTCGGTACGCTGGGGGCCTACCTGCTGGTCGGCCTGGTCCCCGTGCAAACGCCCGAAGATTGGTGGTTTCTTATTCTCAGCGGGGCACTGGCTATCTGCGCCATGATCCTGCCTGGTATTTCTGGCGCGTTTATTTTGGTGCTGCTGGGTAAATACCAGTTTATTCTGAGCGCGGTCAACCAGCGGGATATAGTCAGCATCGCCCTGGTGGGCATCGGCGCCGTCATTGGCCTGATCACCTTCGCCCAGATACTCGGCTGGTTGTTCAAGCGCTACCACAACATGATGGTGGCCCTGCTCACCGGCTTGATGCTGGGCAGCCTGCGCCGCGTCTGGCCCTGGAAAGAGGACGTGTCCTGGCTGCAAGACGGCGTGGGCATGTACGTGCTGGACAGCCACGGCGACCGCATTGTCACCCAGCAACTCAACATGCTGCCCGACCTCTCCAGCAGCGCCGGGTTGACCGAATTTGGTATTGCCATCCTGTTGTTTAGCGTGGGCCTGGGGGCCATTTTGCTGCTAGACCGGCTGGCAGGAGACAGGCTACAAACAACATGAGCCGCCGTATTGAGGCCGTTATTTTTGACTTTGACGACACGCTGATCGATTGGTCGGCCGTTGGCGAAAGTTTTGAGGTCGTGGTGCGACCCCATCTGGATAAGCTGCGGACGCATCTGGTCCAACTGGGCCACCCCGTGCCCGCTGGTGACCACTTCGCCGCCACCTATCGCCAAATTATCATTAGCGCGTGGGATAGGGCCAAGAAAACCTGGCGCAGTGTACGTTTTGATAACTGTCTGCACGAACTTTTTACTCGGAGTGGTCTCGACGCTGCTGCTATAGACCTGGATGCCGCCATGCGGGCTTATGATTGGCGGCCAATTCCCAACGTAGTGCTGTATGATGACACGTTGACGGTGCTGCAAACGCTGCGCCGCCAAAATTATAAGCTTGGGCTGGTGACAAACTCCATGCTGCCCATGTGGATGCGTGATATTGAGCTAGAAGCGTATGGGCTGCTGCCCTTGTTTGATGCCCGGTTGACCTCTGGTGATGCCGGCTACATCAAGCCCCATACCGCTATCTACGAGCGGATTCTGGACTTGCTAGAAACAAGCGCAGAACGGGCCGTTTTTGTGGGTGACCGTCCCCAAAACGACATCGCCGGGGCCAACGCCAGCGGCCTGACCAGCGTCTTGATGGATCCACCCCATCTCAACCACAAGCTGGACGACGTACAGCCAGATTACACCATCACCCAGTTATCGGAGTTGCTACCGCTTTTAGCAGAGCTAGAGTGTAGAGATAGAGATAGAGTGTAGAGATAGAGATAGAGTGTAGAGATAGAGATAGAGTCAAGTCTCTACACTCTACACTCCGTACTCTACACTCCATACTCAGGAGATACCTATGGACAAGCCCGGACGGAATGACCCTTGTTATTGTGGCAGTGGCGAGAAGTATAAGAAGTGCCACATGAAAATTGATCAGGAAAAAGAGAAAGAGACGCGCCAGTTGAAGGCGGCGGGCCAATATCTGCGCCTGGACCTGATGCGCTTTGCTCGTGATGAGCGGTTTGCCGCTGCCTTTGCCGCTGCCCTGCCTATCTATTGGAACGACTATTATGATTTGGAAAGTGCCGATGAGATGGGGCAGGATGAGGCGATGCGCTTTTTTGACTGGTTTGTGTTTGATTTTATTCCAGCCGAGCATGGCGTAACGGCTGAATCCATCATCACCCAATTGGAAAAAGAGGTAGAAATCAGCCTGCCCGACCGCCGCCTCATCGAAATCTACCACGAAGAGAAGTTGGACGACCTTTCCCGCTACCAGCAGACCGTGATCACCGACTGGCTCCAGGCCGAACCGGCCGGCGTCTACGAGTTGCGGAGTTACAAAGGTCAGCTTCTCCAGGTGGCAGACTACCTCACCGGCGAGCCGTATGAGGTGTACGAGGGCGGCGGGCGCGGTTTGGTGGAAATTGGCGAGCTAATTCTGACGCGGCTGGTTCCCGTAGCCGGGCAGTTGGAGTTAAGCACCACCGCTGGCTACCTGCCGGCCGCCGAGATTGGTGACTTGAAAGAGAAGATGTTGGCAGCAAAAACGGCCGATCTCGAACAACACCCCGACGCCAGCCACCAGGACTTCATACGCCGCCACAACCACCTGCTGGTCCACCACGCGCTGGAACAGGCCAAAGCCCAGGGCCGCCCGCCCGTCACCCGCCTGGACCCCAACCCCACCGATAAAATCAAGCGCAAAATGGTAGCGGGTCTTAAGAAAAAGTTGCTCTAAAGCGTAAAACGTAAGCGTCTGATCATTACGCTTTACGTTTTACGTTCCACGAACCCCATGAAACTACTCGTCCGCCCCCAAAAAACGCCGCTGCGCGGCACCATCAGCGTACCTGGCGACAAATCGATCAGCCACCGCGCCATTATGCTGGCGGCCCTGGCCGACGGCACCAGCCTGATTCGCAACTGGCTGCCGGCCGGGGACACGATTGCCACCCTGGAAGCGTTTCGTGCCCTGGGTGTGCCTATCCTGGTTGACGAAAAATCACCCCAGGCGTGGGATTTGCAAATTGAGGGGCGCGGGCTGTACGGTCTGCAACCGCCGCCCGCCGCGCTGGACTGCCGCAACGCCGGCACCTGTATGCGGCTGCTGGCCGGGATTTTGGCGGGGCAGTCGTTTGCCTCGGTGCTGGACGGCTCGCCCCAACTGCGTCAACGGCCGATGCGCCGCATTACCGATCCCCTCAGCCAGATGGGGGCCATCATTCGGGCCATCGACGGCAAGGCTCCCCTCACCATTGAACCGGCCGCGCTGCGGGCCGTTGATTTTGAGATGCGCGTGGCCAGTGCCCAGGTCAAAAGCGCCCTGCTGCTGGCGGGATTGTACGCCGATGGTCCCACCAGCGTTTGCCAGCCCGGCCCGGCCCGTGACCATACCGAGCGGATGCTGCAAGCGATGGGCGTGAAGATTACCACGCTGGGCAACTGGATCACCATTCAGCCGCCTGACGTCCCGCTGCGTCCGCTGGACCTGACCGTACCGGGCGACATATCCTCAGCCGCCTTTCCGCTGGTGGCGGCGGCTATTGTGCCCCATTCGGAAGTCACCATTACTAACGTGGGCTATAACCAGACGCGCACCGGCCTGCTGGACGCGCTGCAAGCCATGGGGGCTGAAATCGAGGTGACGGATGAACGAGTGACGGGGGGTGAAACGGCCGTTTCCCTCATCATCCGCTTTTCAGAGCTACACCCCACCAGCGTCAGCGGCGATACCGTTGTGCGCGGCATCGACGAGTTCCCCATCTGGGCCGTGGCCGCGACCCAGGCCGCTGGCGCCAGCCGCGTCAGCGACGCTGCCGAGCTGCGCGTCAAAGAAGTAGACCGCATTGGCGTTCTGGCGGGGGAGTTACGCAAGCTGGGGGCCACCATTGATGAACAGCCCGATGGTTTTACGGTACACGGCCCTGCCCGCCTGTACAGCGCCGAAGTAGACAGCCACGACGACCACCGGCTGGCTATGTCGCTGGCCGTGGCCGGGCTGGTGACGCACGGCCCGACGCTGGTTCACGACGCCCGCTGCGCCGCCGACAGCTTTCCCGGCTTCGTCACCACCATGCAACAGCTTGGGGCCAGTATGGCCTGGCACGACTAATCACGGCAGACTTAACCCAGTCGCTAATTACCGCTATCTTCCAACAACACCCGCAGTCCGCTAATCGCCTGCGGATCGGTGAGCAGCCAGCGAGCCAGGTCATCGTGGGTCAGCGAGCGTCGCCATTCCTGGTAGGTGGCCTGGGGCAGGTTGCGGAAGAAGAGAGCCACCACCACCAATCCCCCCTGGCCGCGCGGCGAGGCGTAGTAGACGCTGTTGAGAATGCCGGGCAGGGAGCCATTTTTGTAGCCGACCATGTGAAACAATTCCTGGTTGATGGGGAAGACCTCCAGTGGCCACTCCATATAGCGGCGAGCCAGGAAGCTGGCGTAGGGATCGCCGATCTGCTCCTGGGCGATGAGGGCCATCAGGTGGGCATAGTCGCGGGCGCTGCCCTGAGCGTTCAGGTTCTCGCTAAACAGGCTCTGGTCCTGCCAGGTGGGGCGGCGGTTGCGCTGGAACCAGCGACCTTCGTCGATCCGAAACTGTTCGCTGCTGCTGTAGGCTGCGGTCAGGTCCATCACCGCCTGGCCGTACAGCGCCGGGTCGTTGATGAGAGCCTGGATCGCGCTCTGGTTGTCCACGGTGCGGGTGTGGTTGGAGATGAGCAGGAATTGGCCCAGAAAAGGGCAGGGAGCGGTCTGGCTGGTAAGGCCGAGACGCACGGCCGTTTCCTCAATCACTTCCTGGCCCAGCCGCATATGGAGGTAGTCGGTGGCCGAGTTGCTGCTGTGGCGAATCATCATCCAGGGCAGCTCTTCCAGGGGCACGGCCGGCGGGTCCTGGCCCACCAGCCGCCGTTCGGTCAGCTCTTGCAGCGAGCGGGGGTGGGAGCGCAGGTCGGAGCCGGGTAGAAAATATTGTTCCAGATCGGCGACGGGAACCCAACTGCTAGGGTCTAAACGGCCGTCGCTCACCGCCTCCACATACGCCACCAGATGGATCAACTTGACCACCGAGGCCAACGGCATGGGCACGTCGGCGTTGAGGTAAAGCCCCTGCGCCTCCTGGCCCACGCGGAAGGCGACCAGCCCCACATCGCCGGGATGGGCCAGCAGATGGGCCAGCGCCGGCCGGACCTCTTCGGGTACGTTCAAATGATCGGGCCAGGTGGGGTTAACGGCCGTTGTCGGGGGGGCAAGCTGTGGCGATACCAGCGGCAGTCGCACCCCACAGCCCGTTGCTGCCAGATTAAGGCTGGGCACCAGGGTAGCGGGGGCAATGGTGGGTGAAGGGGTGGGCGGCGCGGCCGTGGCCGTGGCGGTTGGCTCAATGACCGGGGCCAGGGTGGGTGTATCAACGGGGGCCACAAATTCGGCCGTTGCCGTTATGCCGACCGCCGCCGCAGACGATGACCCGGAACTTTGTTCGACCGATGGGTTGGTAGCAGTGCAGGCCACGACCAGCAGCACCACCAGCAGATAAGGGCAACGATACCACAAACGCAACGCTTTCATAAATTCTAAAAGCGTGAGGGACGAACCATCATCCCTCACGCCTCAACTGGGAATGGAATTCCCAGGCTAATATGGGAAGTACGCTAAAGCGTACTGGTGGCCGAAACGCCAATAGTCTGCTTCAGTAGACTTGCCATATCAGCCGCCGAATTCCATTCGGTGGCGGCTGGCTAATTACCGCCTCGCGGTCCCATTCTACCATGATTTTGGTGGCGGCCATTCTCATGGTTATGGTTGGTTAATCCGCGCATATGGGGACCGCGCTCTGTTTTACTCAAGATGCAGTCGGCCTGCTCTTGCGTGATAGTGCCATCGGCCAGGGCTTCAGCCACTGCCGTTTCCCGCACTTCGGTCATAGCGGCCCGCATGGCATCCGGTTCCACGTCGGCCTCAGCCATCAATTGAGACAGGCGAGCGCCCTCGGCCAGGGCTGTTTCCAACTCGTCTAGCGACATGCCCAGCAGTTCAGCCATGGCGGTCCGCATGACGGTGCGGTCCAGCAGCGGGCTGTCCAGGCCACAGCAGTTGTCGGCCATCGGACCGGCCGTCTGGCCGCGCATTGGCCCCATCTGGCCGCGATTCATGAGCATCCGGCTTTGCATCTGCTCGGCCTCGTCTGTGGTTAAACGGCCGTCTGTTACGGCCGTTTCAAGCACCGCATCACGGGCCGACTGCATCGCCGCCACGATTTCTTGCTGGACGGTCTCTACGGCCGTCGGCGAATCGTCACTTTGGGTTTGGGCAATCACAACGGCCGTGCCCACCGCAAAAATAGCCAGCGCCGCCACGATGCCGAAAATCTTGTAGATAGTATGCATTGTAACCTCCATTTAGTGCGTGTTGCGTAGTACGAACTAATTTCAAATGACCCAGTACGCAATACGCAATCCGTGTATCAAATCTACCCCAAATCATAAACCCCAATTGTGTAGAAATTGTGAAGAAGTTGTTTGGAAAGTATGGCATTCCGAATACGGCCGTGTCCGGCAAGATCCAATCCGCTTATGATAACGTATGGTAGAGGCGGGACAGGCGGGCCAGGTTGGTTCCCGCGCTGTCCCGTCCCTACGGGTGATCGGGGTGAATGGCGGTAGGTAGGACGGGTGGGGTACGATAACGCCCAGGCCACAAAGGGCAGGCACAAGGCCGGCCCCTACACGTACACTACCGCCAATTCCCCAGCCTCCAACAGCCAGATTTTGGTGGCGAACTGCTCAATGAAATAGCGGTCGTGGACGACGGCCAGGATGGTCCCCTCAAACTGGGCCAACGCCTGCTCAAACATGGTGCGTGAGGGGATGTCCAGATGGTTAATTGGCTCGTCCAGCAGCAGGAAGTTGCAGCCGGCCGCCACCAGCGCGGCCAGCGACAAACGGGCGCGTTCGCCATAGCTCAATAGATGATTAGGCCGCAGCGGGTCATCGTCGCTAAAGAGAAAGTAGTGCAAAAAGGAGCGGGCGTCGGTCTGATTCAAGGGCGCGATCTGCTGAATGGTGGTCAGCGGCGTCTGCGCCGGGTCGAGTGATTCCTGCTCCTGCGCCATGTAGCCCAGGCGCACGCTGTGGCCCAGCCGCACCCGCCCGGCCACCGGCGCGATTTGCCCGGCAATAGTCCGCAGCAGCGTCGTTTTACCCAGCCCGTTAGCCCCGGTCAGGATGATGCGTTCGCCCGCCTGCGCCTGCTGGCTGATGCCTTGCAGCAGCGGCGGGTGGCCGGCATAGCCAATGCTCAACTCTTCCAAAAAGAGAACGTCCTTGCCCAGATGGGGCGCCTCGTCCAGTTCCAGCTTCATCTGCCAGCTTCGCAGCGGTTTCTCGACGCGCTCGTCAGCATCCAGATAGCGGTCCAGCTTTTTCTCGCGGGATTTGGCTTTTTTGGCCACCTTCTTGGCCAGGCGCAGGTAATGGTCTTTGCCTTCCTTGATGCCGCCAACGCGAACCGATTTGACGCGCCGCTCGGTGTTGGCCGCTTGCGCTTTGGCGCGGGCAATATCCTGCTTCATGCGCCGGATTTCGTACGCCTGATCTTTCCAGGCCGACCACTGCTTTTCCCGCTCCTGGTGGACCTGGTGCAGGTAGTCGCCATAGTTACCGGCGTATTCGCGGAGGGTCAACGTTTGGGGGTCGAGGTCTAGGATACGGCCGACTGTCTCATCCAAAAAAGCACGGTCGTGGGACACGATCAGAAAACCGCCGGAGAAACCGTTGAGCCAATCTTCCAGCCAGGCCAACATGCCGATGTCCAGGTGGTTGGTCGGCTCATCGAGCAGCAGCAGTTGGGGGTCGTCGAGCAGCAGCCGCACCAGGGCCAGCCGCGTTTTCTGGCCGCCGCTAAGGGTGTGTAAACGCTGGTCGGGGTTCAGGTGATCCAGTTGAAAAGTAGCCAGGAGGGGTTGAACGCGACTGTAGTCGGCCCGGCTCAGTTTTTGCAGGGTGGCGTCATAGGCCATTTGCAGGACAGTGTCCTCCGGCTGGTCGGCCAGGGCCAGCGCCAATTGGCCCAGTTCCGCTTCCAGTTCGTCGGGATTACCCACCGTTTGGTGCAGTAGGTCGCCGAGGGTCTGGTCCTCATCGGGCAAAAAGCCCTGGGCCAGATAACCGACGCGCAGATCGGATGGGGTGAAGGTGACGGCCCCGCTGTCTGGCTGTTCTTGGCCGATGATCAGGCGCAGCAGGGTGGTTTTGCCGCAGCCGTTGGGGCCGATCAGTCCCACGCGGTCGCCGGCGTTGACGGAGAAGGTAACGTTTTTGAATAGGGGATTTAGCCCGTAGGCTTTGGACAGGTTATGGACGGTTAGCATGAGTTCACTCCCGGTTAAATATTTACCGCAAAGACGCAAAGACCGCCAAGTAAAGATAAGGCAGACTTTGCGCCCTTTGCGTCTTTGCGGTAGGAAATTACGCACAAAGATAAAGCATGGGACCAGGTCAGTTGTGTGAACTCAGTCTATCATCGGTCACCTCAGGTGAGAGTATGGGGGAATTATGGGGCTGTTGGTGGGAAAATGCAAGTGATCCGTATTGCGTATTGCGTAGTGCGTAGTGGCCTGCGGTTACGTAATACGCACTACGCAATACGTGAAAGATGCCACCTTATTCCCGTGACTTTCTTCATAAGGCTAACTGCCCTTTGTCACTTGGGGTAAACGGCCGTTTCCGGCATACTTTTTATGTATATACTGTTCTCAGGCTCTTTGGGACTTATGGGGACCACGTATGGTGTGCGGCGCGTAACATAAAACGCCAGATACGCGCCGCACACCATACCCTAGGTTCACGGGTCTTGAAGACCTTTTCTATTTCCCACACATGGAGGCTACTATCTTATGGCCCACGGACGAATCGTGATTGACGCCGAGCGTTGCAAAGGCTGTGACCTTTGTCGCCTGGCCTGCCCCCCTTCTGTCATTCAATTTGCTGACTTTTTGAACCCGAAAGGGTATCGGCCGGCCATGCTGGTCGATCCGGAAAATAAATGTACCGGCTGCGCCCTGTGCGCTGTTGTCTGCCCTGATGCCTGTATTACGGTGTATCGGTATCAGGCGGCGAGGCAAAGTAGCAAAGTGGCGTAGTCGCGGTGTAGCGAAGTACGCCTAACTTTGCCACCCCGCCACTTCGCCACCCCGCAGTACGCATGAGGAAACGATTATGACAACTACCACTCCCACAAAACAAACCCTACTAAAAGGCAACATTGCCCTGGCCGAAGCGTCTGTACGGGCCGGTTGCGAAGCCTATTTTGGTTATCCCATTACCCCTCAAACGGAATTGTTAGAGCATATGGCCAGCCGCATGGTTGAGCTGGACCGCGCCTTTTTACAGGCGGAAAGCGAAGTGGCGGCCATCAATATGGTCTACGGCGCGGCCGCGGCTGGCGTGCGCGTCATGACCTCTTCCAGCAGCCCCGGCATCAGCCTGATGCAAGAGGGCTTTAGCTACATTGCCGGTTCGCAAGTGCCGGTGGTCATCATTGACGTGATGCGCGGCGGGCCCGGGCTGGGCAATATTCAGCCCAGCCAGAGCGACTATAACCAGGTGACGAAAACGGCCGGGCATGGCGACTTTAACCCCATCGTGTTGGCCCCCGCCACCGTGCAAGAGGCCATCGACCTGACGGTGCTGGCTTTTGACCTGGCCGACAAGTACCGCACGCTGGTCTTTGTGCTGGTTGATGGGGCTATTGGCCAGATGATGGAACCGGCCGTTTTGCCCCCTATGCGGCCCCTGCCGGAGAAACGGCCGTCTTGGGCACTCACCGGTGCCGAAGGGCGCGACAAAAACGTCGTTACTTCCCTCTACCTGGGGGCCGACGGTCTGGAAGCGCTCAATGACAAGCTGCAAACCAAGCTGCTTCAGATTCAGATGAGCGAAGTCCGCTACGAAGAGAAAGAAATGGCAGATGCCGAAATCGGTATTGTGGCCTTTGGCACAGCGGCGCGGGTGGCGCAAACGGCCGTTTCCCATCTGCGGCAAAAAGGTGTCCCGGTGGGCCTGTTCCGGCCCATCACCCTTTGGCCCTTCCCCGAAAAGGAACTGACCAAACGGCTGGATCAGCTCAAGGCCTGCCTCGTTGTCGAAATGAACGCGGGCCAGATGGTCCATGACGTCCGTCGCCTGGCCAGCCGCGACCTGCCCGTCCGCTTTCTGGGCCGTACCGGCGGTAATATTCCCATGCCGGACGCGATAGAAACGGCCGTTCAAGAACTTAACAATTGAGGAAATCGCCCATGACTACCCAACTGAAAGAAGCCACTGAAAAATTAATCTACCAGCGGCCAGAAGCACTGGCCACTGTCCACACCCACTACTGCCCCGGCTGCACCCACGGCACGGCCCATCGCCTCATTGCCGAGGTGCTGGACGAGCTAAACCTGCGTGAGAAAACCATCCTGGTAGCCTCCGTCGGCTGCTCCGTTTTTGCCTACGACTACTTCGACGTAGACGCCTGCGAAGCCGCCCACGGCCGTGCCCCGGCCATGGCCACCGGCGTCAAGCGGGTCAATCCCGACAAGATCGTCTTCACCTACCAGGGTGACGGTGACCTGGCCTCTATTGGCATTGCCGAAATCATCCATGCCGCCACGCGGGGCGAAAAATTTACCACGATCTTCCTGAACAATGCCATCTATGGCATGACCGGCGGCCAGATGGCCCCAACCACCCTGATCGGCCAGAAAACCGCCTCATCCCCCCTGGGGCGA
The DNA here is from genome assembly GCA_007123775.1 of Anaerolineae bacterium. Lineage (GTDB taxonomy): Bacteria > Chloroflexota > Anaerolineae > Promineifilales > Promineifilaceae > SLGK01. Next base: position 79,701 of record SLGK01000027.1, read on the forward strand.
GACGAGGAACTGGCCGGCAAGCCGATCCAGATTGCCGAATTGATGGCAATGCTGCCGGGCACTGTCTACAGCGCGCGCCGCAGTTTGCACGACGCCCGCCACGTCATCCAGGCCAAAAAAGCGGTCAAAACCGCTTTTGAAGCCCAAATTGCCGGACTTGGTTTTAGCATTGTCGAGCTGCTCTCCACTTGCCCCACCAATTGGAGAATGGACCCGGCCCAGGCCTGTGATTGGGTAGCCGAAAACATGGTTCCCCAATACCCTCTCGGCGACTACAAAGTGCATGAGTCGCTGTCAGGCCGGCGGCGGTAAAACAAGGATGAATTATGAATTATGAAGGATGAACTTCGTAATTCATAATTCGTAATTCGTAATTTATAACTGAGGAGCTTCCCATGACTACCCCCTGGACCGAACGATATGCCCAACGAATGCAATGGGTACGCAGTTCAGCCATTCGTGAACTGCTCAAATTAACCGAACAACCTGATGTTATTTCTTTTGCCGGCGGGCTGCCCGCGCCGGAACTATTCCCGATAAAGGAATTTGCTACAGCCACAGAGCGTGTTTTGAGTCAGCACGGACCCCAGGCGCTGCAATACAGCACCACTGAGGGTTATAAGCCGCTGCGCGAATACATTGTCAGAAAGATAGCCGCCTATGGCATCAAGGCCGACGTGGATAATGTGCTGATCACCAGCGGGGCGCAGCAGGCTCTGGACCTGATTGGTAAACTGCTGCTTAATCCCGGTGACCGCATTTTGACGGAACGGCCGACTTACCTGGGCGCGCTCCAATCCTGGCGGGCTTACCAGGCGGAATTCGTAACCGTCGATATTGATGATGACGGCCTACAGGTAGACCAGTTGGCTGCTGCCCTGTCTACCGGCCCCAAATTCATGTACATCCTACCTAACTTCCAGAATCCGGCCGGCGTTACCCTCTCGCTAGAGCGGCGTCTGGACCTGATCGACATGGCCAACGCCTACGGCGTGCCCATTATCGAGGATGATCCTTACGGCGAACTGCGTTACGACGGCGAGCATATTCCGCCATTGGTGGTGCTAGATGCCGAACGGTTCCAGCGCGGCAAGCCGTTTGAACACGGCAACGTGATCTACCTGGGCACCTTCTCTAAGACGCTGGCCCCCGGTTTGCGGCTGGGCTGGATCGTGGCCCCGCGCCGCGTTGTGGAGCGCAGTACGCTGGTCAAGCAGGGTATGGACCTGCATACCAGCACCCTGGCCCAGATGGTGGCCTATGAGGTCATTCAGAACGGCTTTTTGAAGCAGCACGTCAGCGAAATTCGGCGCGTTTACAAAGAGCGGCGTGACTTGATGCTGGCCACGATGGACCAGCATTTCCCGGACGGCATTCACTGGACCAGACCGAGCGGCGGGCTGTTCCTTTGGGTGACGCTGCCTTCTTACATCAAGGCCACCAGCCTGCTGGAAAAGGCGCTGGAGCGCAAGGTGGCTTTTGTGCCCGGCGATACGTTCTACCCCTACTCCGATCAGGCCAATACCTTCCGGCTCAACTTCTCTAACGCCCGTCCTGAACAAATCGAGAAGGGTATCCAGCGGCTAGGCGAACTGCTGGCCGAAGAGATTGAAGCCGAGCATGACAAGATGGTCTGGCCGCAGCCCGCGCTGGTGGGTTAATTGACATAAAAGAACAATGAAGCGGAGCGCTGGCTTCTTAGCCGGCCTGCTGCCAGCAAGGATGCTGGCGCTCCATTCTGATAGGAGCTTTTCTATGGAAACATCAATTATTATTGCCGGATTCGGCGGACAGGGCGTTTTGTTTGCCGGTCAGTTGTTGGCGTATGGGGCGATGGACGACGGCCGTTTCGTTACCTGGATTCCTTCTTATGGTCCGGAAATGCGGGGCGGTACGGCTAACTGTACCGTGATTATTGGTGATGAGCCGATTGGCGCACCGATTGTGACGCGGCCGGATGTGGCCCTGGCGTTAAACCAACCTTCGTTTGAGAAGTATGAGCCGCTGGTCAAATCGAGCGGGCTGCTGGTGGTGAATGAGTCGCTGGTAACGGCCGTTTCTGACCGTGATGACATTGACATAATCTGTATACCGGCCAATGAATTGGCCGAAGAAAGCGGCTCGGTAAAAATGATGAACGTGGTGATGCTGGGTGCGCTGCTGGCTAAACGGCCGGTGCTGTCGCTAGGTGTTTTGGAGCAAGCGCTGCACAACCACTTGCCCAGCAGCAAGCAACATATGCTGGCTCAAAATGTGGTCGCCATGCAAAAAGGGGCACGGCACGTTGACGATAGTGTGGCGATGACTGCCTGACAGCCGGTAAACAACAATTGTATCGAGCTTGTGAATAAGGCAAACGCTACCGGCCTTCCGGTAAGCGTCTGCCTTATTTTTCTTTTTCGGCTGCTTTTAGGGTATCTATATCGGAATTGATGTTGGGTGCGCCAATGCGGCGCACTTTGACATCGCCGATGAAGTTGTTGACTTCCAGGTGCAGGCGATGCACGGCCGTTTCATAATCATGGCTGGTGACGGCAAAGGTGTTAAGAAAGCCTTCCTGCTTTTCGTTTAGGATATTGACATCGTTGATAAACGCGCTGCACGTTGCCTTGATGGCCACGTGCGGTGGTAGATAGAGTCGCAGGTCACCAATAAAGCTGTACAGGCTCAATTTGACTTCCCCTTCGGGAAATCTGGCCTGCGTCATGTCCATATCCACGTCACCGATGAAGCTCCAAACTTCGGTGTCCTCTACCTGCCAGACCCCATCCCGCTTAACGTCACCAAAAAACTGCTGCACAAAGCGGGTATCCGGTCCGGCCATACTTGGCCGGGCAATCAGCCAGACGCCGAGCAAAATAAGGCCCAGCGGCCAGCAAAAAGCCCACACGTTGAGGTTAAACACCGTACCGGCCAGAAAGAGTACACCCGCAAAGATCAGAACCAGTCCGAAAAATAGTGATCCTTGATTACGCATAGCAATACCTCCAGAACAAATTACGAATTACGAATTAGGAAGGATGAAAGACCTTCTCTTGTGTCAGGTTGTTTCAATTGGCTATACGGGAGAAGTAAGGGTGAAGTTTCAGACGGTTGCTCGTAGTGCGTAGTGCGTATTCAAGGCCCGCTACGCACTACGCACTACGCAACACGTCTCACATCTCAACAACCGTACCCAGCTCATGCTGCAAAGCGTTGGCGTAGGCGATTTGACCGGCAATGGCGTCCTGGACGGCTACGCCGACCGATTTGAAATAGGTGATCTGGTCGGGGTGAGTACGGCCGTTTTTCAACCCCAGCACCAGTTCACCCACTTCGGCATGGATGTGGCTCTCGTCGATGAGACCCTGCTCGATAGGTATGATCAGGTCGCCCGCCTCAGCTAGAACGGCCGTTTTCGAGTCCACCACCACCAGCGAGCGGCGAATGGTCTCACTGTCCACTTCCTGCATGGTGGGCGTGTAGGAGCCAACGCCGTTGACGTGGGCGCCCGGTTTGAGCAGATGTCCGGGGAAAACGGGTTTGTCTGAGGTGGTAGCGGCACAAATGATGTCGGCATCAGTAACGGCCGTATCCGCACTATCAGCCACCACAATCCGGTCAGGAACGGGGCCAACCCCGGCCATTTCGGTGGCAAACGCTGCCGCATGGTCCTGGTCCGGGCTGTAAACGCGCACCTCGGTAATAGTCCGCACGGTGCAAACCGCTTCCAACTGGGTGCGAGCCTGCACGCCGCTGCCGATAATGGCCACCACGTTGGCGTCAGGCCGGGCCAGTAGATCGGTGGCCGCGCCCGAACCGGCCCCGGTACGAATGGCGGTCAGGCTGCCCCCTTCCAGCAAGGCCAACGGCCGTCCCGTTGCCGCATCCAGCACCAGCACCAGGCCGTGAATCAAGGGTAAATCGAGCGCGGGGTTATGGGGGAAAACGGAGACAATCTTGACCGCCAATGCCTGGCTGCGCTGCAAGTGGGCCGGCATCACCAGCGTCGTGCCTCGCGCTAGATTCGAGGAAAAGGCCCTGACCTCCACCCGGCTACGCAGTGGCACTGCCGCCTGCCCAATGGAAAGCTGGGCAAACGCCTCTTTCATACCCGCAACGGCCTGCGCCACGGGCAAGGCTTTTTGCACATCAGCGGCGGACAGGAGGCGGAGTTTCATCAGGAGCGTAATGCGTAAAACGTAATACGTAATCTAAGGTCTTCTTACGTTTTACTTTTTACGTTTTACTTTTTAGTCAATCCCCAAATACGCCTTCTGCACCATGGGGTCACGCTGCAAAACTTTAGCCGTATCGGCCAGCACAATTTCGCCCGTCTGGATGACGTAGCCCCGGTGGGCCACCTGCAAGGCCATGTGGGCGTTTTGCTCAATCAGAAGAATGGTGGTCCCCTCTTTGTTGATGTCCTCAATAGTGGTAAAGATAGACTCCACCAGAACGGGGGCCAACCCCATGGACGGCTCATCCAGCAGCAGCAGCCGGGGGCGCGACATCATGGCGCGGGCCATGGCCAGCATTTGCTGCTCACCCCCGCTCATCGTACCGGCAATCTGCTTGCGCCGTTCATCGAGCCGGGGGAATAATTGGCAAACGTATTCCAGGTCCTTTTTGATCGTGGCTTTATCCGAACGGTGGTAGGCGCCCATTTCCAGGTTTTCAATCACTGTCAACTTAGCAAAAATACCGCGACCCTCCGGCACCATGGCAATGCCCATCGGCACCAGATCGTGGGCGGGCATGGTGGAGATTTCTTGGCCCTCAAAAAAAATATGCCCCTCACGCGGATTGAGCAGACCGCTTATAGAGCGCAGTGTCGTCGTTTTACCGGCCCCGTTACCGCCGATCAGGGTCACAATTTCGCCCTCGTCAACCGTCAAAGAGACCCCTTTGAGGGCATGGATATTGCCATAATAGGCATGAATATCTTGTACTTCCAGCATGGCCATATTGCTTTCCTTAATAATTGTGGGTCTTCTGGATTTGGTGGGATTTGGCGTAAAACGTAATGCGTAATGCGTAAGGTCTCTCTGCTTACGTTTTACGTTTTACGCATTACGGCTTTTCAACCCCATAAATTCCCAAAGAGCCACCACTGACTCTACGCCGGCACCGAAATGGTGGCTTGCGCCGCTGCGCCGCGTCCCAGGTAGGCTTCGATAACGCGGGGATTGCCCTGAATCTCGCGGGGCAACCCTTCGGCGATTTTCTCGCCATAGTCGATGACGATAATTCGTTCGGAGATGCCCATGACCACGCGCATGTCGTGCTCAATGAGCAGGACGGTCACGCCCAGTTCGTCGCGCAGACGCTGGATGAAAACGGTGGTTTCGGCCGTTTCGCGGGGATTCATGCCGGCGGTTGGTTCGTCCAGCAGCAGCAGCTTGGGATTACCGGCCAGGGCGCGGGCAATCTCCAGGCGGCGCTGATCGCCATAGGGCAGGTTTTGGGCCATCATATCCCCTTTACCCCGCAGCCCGACAAAACGGAGCAGGCGGCGGGCTTCTTTTTCCGTCTCTTCATCTTCCTGGCGGGTGGCCGGCGTACCAAAGATAGCCCCCATCCAGGATGAGCGCAGCTTTGGCTCTTGGCCTACCATGATATTCTCGATGACCGACATGTTTTTGAAGAGGCGGATGTTTTGAAAGGTGCGGGCAATGCCCAGGCGGGTGATTTCGTCGGCAGAACGGCCGTTGAGCCGAATATCCCCCTCAAAAATCAACTCACCCTCGTCAATCTGGTAAAAGCCGGTGATGCAGTTAAAAAAGGTCGTTTTCCCCGCCCCATTCGGCCCAATCAGGCTGATAATAGAGTTGCGTGGAATCTCAAAATCCAGACTGTTAACGGCTACCAACCCCCCAAACCGCTTCGTCATGCCTTTTGCTACCAAAATGTTATCTGTCATCCCAGGTCCTTTTTTGACAGGGTTTCGTATTGCGTATTGCGTAGTGCGTAGTGCGTAATCGGTCTATCTCTATCGACTACCGCTCACCGACCACCGACTACCCTCTCGCCGTTACGCTCACATCCTGCGTGGCTATTACATCATCCTCATCGTCATGTGTTAACAATTCACGTTCCCGAATGGCCGAGGGCCACAAACCTTGGGGGCGGGCCAGCATCATCACAATCAGCAGCGCGCCAAAGATGAGCAGCCGGAACTCGGCAAATTCGCGCAGCACTTCCAGCAAGCCAATCAATGCCAACGCACCGACCACCACACCGGGCACGCTGCCCATCCCACCCACAATGATCAGGCTCAGCACACTGACCGAGATAATCAGGTTAAAGCTGTGGGGGAAAATGGTGCCCAGCTTGGCGGCAAAAATCGCCCCGGCCAGGCCACCGGAAGCGGCACTCAGGGTAAAGGCCAGCAGTTTGGCCTTGATGGTGCTGATGCCCATGGCCGCGGCCACGTCCTCATCTTCACGGACGGCCATCCACTGCCGGCCGGTGCGGGAGTTGTTCAGCCGGGTAGAGACGAAGAGGGTGAGCAGGCAGCCACCCAACACAATGTAATAAAGCTCCTGCGGCCCCTGAAAGACGATGCCGCCAACCTGGGGTTTAGGAATAAACAGGACCCCCTGCGCGCCACCAATGAGCGGGGCCAGCCAGTCAGACAGGGCCAACAGCCGAATAATCTCGCCAAAACCGAGGGTGGCGATGGCCAGGTAGTCGCCGCGCATCCGCAGCACCGGCAGGGCAAACAGAAAGCCGGTACACATGGCGGCGAAGACGCTAATAGGCAAGACAACCCAGAAGGATAGCTGGCCCACGCCCAGCGGCCCGGTCGAGGTCAATACGCCGGCAATGTAGGCCCCCACAGCAAAGTTGGTCACGTAGCCCAGGTCGAGCAATCCAGCCAGACCCACGGCAATGTTCAGCCCCAGGCCCATCAAAATGTAGAGGCCGACGACGGTAGCTACTTCACTCAGGGAGGTGCCCACAACCCAGGGCAGCGCCAGCAGCAGTAAAAAGCCAAACCCCCAGTAACCTTGCTGTAATCGCTTGCGCCGGTCGTCGGGCAGGGCCTCGATGCGGCTTTTGACGGCGCCGCCGCGTGCCTGCCAACCAGCCACCGCGCCACCGGCTATGACAAAAATGGCAACGGCCGTTGTCGGCAGCAATGCACCACCGCTAAAGATTGTGTTTATCACGGCCCGGCCGGCGGACGGATTGGCTCTAAACCAGGAGCGAATCATCTGCACAAACAGATCGCCCATCAGGCCAATACCCAAAGCCCACAGCAGGCCAACAACCACCGGGCGGCGTATCTTTTCCGGCACGTAGGGCACACCGGCCCCAGCCAGACCGCCCACGGCCATGAGTAGGGCCAGCAGAATGCCGCCAACGGCCAGGCTGTCTTGGCCTAGGATAATGATGTCCTGCAGCGCGGGCGAGACGTTGACGAACATGGCTCGCACGTCAATCAGCTCGGCTAACAGCATCAGGGCCAGAATGGGCACGGCCGTTATCAACCCCGCCAGCGTGCCATACAGCAGCGTTTGCTGTTTCGACGCCATTTCCCCTTTTTGGGCAGCACGCGTCACCAGGTAGCCAGCGGCAATAGCCGGCGCAAAAACAAGCACCTGCCCCAACGTCAACAGACCACTGATAATTTGCCGATTGTCAAACGAAACAATCATGCCAATTACGCCCGTATAGAGGACCGCCACACCCAGGAGCAGCCCCATACGCACGCTAAATTGCCAGTTTATTACGGGAGAATTGTTCATGGCGACCCCCTTAAGCTTTGGCTTCTTTCAGGCGCTCGCCCAAAATACCCTGCGGCCGGAAAATCAGAATCAAGACCAGCATCGTAAAGGCGATCACATCTTTCAACTGATTGGCCGAGGGAATGCCCAGTCCTTCCAGAATCAGGTTAGGGCCAATGGATTCAAAGACGCCCAGGAACAGGCCACCCAACATAGCGCCCGGCACGTTGCCAATACCGCCCAATACGGCCGCGGTAAACGCCTTGATGCCGGGGAAGAAGCCCATGAAGAAGTAAACACCCTGCGGCCGGAAAATGCCGTTGATCACGCCGGCCGCCCCGGCCAGCGCCCCACCAATAGCAAAGGTGAACACAATGACCCAGTTGATGTTGATGCCCATCAATGAAGAGACTTCCTTGTTTTCTGACACGGCCCGCATCGCCTTACCCATTTTGGTCTGCTCGACCAGCCAGTATAGGCCCAGCATAAAGAGCAGGGCGGAGATAATAACCACAATCTGGGTGATGGGAATGCTCTGCCCCAAAATCGTCCAGCGGCCGCTGAAAATCTGGAATTCGGGGTAGGCGCGGAAGCCGGACCCGTAGAAGCCGCGGAAAGTGTACTGCAAAAAGAAGGAGGCCCCAATGGCCGTGATGAGCGGCACCAAACGGGGCGCGCCGCGCAGCGGGCGGTAGGCCACTCTTTCCAGGATGACGGCAACGGCCGTTGAAACCGCAGCCGCAATCAACAACAAAATGAGCAGCGCCGGAATGGGATAGGTGTTGAGAAAACCTGCTTGATTCATGGCGGTGGCGGCAAAAACGGCCGTGAACGCCCCCGCCATAAACACCTCACCGTGGGCAAAGTTGATCATCAACAAAATGCCATAAACCAGCGTATAACCCAGGGCGATCAGGGCATAAATACTGCCCTGCGTCAGACCCGACACAATCAGGCTAACCCATTGGGCACCGGTGTAGCGGGCCGAGATAAGGGTGTTGGCCGCCCCATAAACAATAAGAACAAGAATGGTGATGCGTAGAACTCCTAAAATGAAGTCCACCCAGTTAAATTGATCAAGCCAGCGTTGTAGCATCGGGGCACTCTCTCTTCCATCTGTCACGAACAACCACAGCGACTAAGTAACCGTTCAGACTTTTGAAGTTTATACCTCCGGAAACCACGCCGCTTGGCAACTAAACTTCAAAAGTCTCCGCAAGGATGGAGGGACTGAACGCTTACCAGAGAAGAACCGCGTTCCCAACGAGGAGGGTCTCTCCTGAACAGAGCTACCACAAAGGAACGCGGTTCTTTGACGAATAGAGAAGCCTGGCTTAACTGAGAAGCCAGGCTTCTTCTACCACTTACAACTTTATGGCGTCCAGAGAACTTGCGGCGGCCAGTTGGTGCCGGCCACTTCTTCTTCGCCGATCAGGTAGATGCCCAGAGCCTCACCGGTGGCGCAGTCACCCGTCGGGCCACAGGTCAGGTTGCCGGTCAGGCCACTGAAGTTGGAGGTAGCCGACAACGCATCGCGCAGCGCCTGGCGACCAATCAACAGCGTACCATCCTCACCCTGCTGGGCGACTGATTCAATCGCTTGCAGCAGCATGGTGGCGGCATCGTAGGCATGAGCGTGGAAACCGCTGGGGGGAGACCCGCCGAATTTGTCGGCCCATTTGCCCAGGAATTCGCTGTAAGCGCCACCCTCAATGTAAGGACCGGAAAGGTACATACCGACCGCGGCCGGACCGGTGTTCTGCGGGAAGCTTTCGGACAGCAGACCGTCAGCACCCATTAGAATGGTATTCTCCAGGCCAGAGATTTCACGGGACTGGTCGGCAATGAAGTTGCCTTCTGGCTCAAAGATGGGGAAGTAGATTACGTCCGGGGAATCGGCGGCAATGTTGGTCAGGATGGGGCGCATGTCGGTGTCACCCACGTTGACCGAACCTTCGAAGACCACGTCACCACCCAGCTCCAGGAAGGTGTTGACGAAGACACGCTGCAGACCGTCGGCGTAAGGGCTGCCGTCGTGGATGGTAGCGGCGGTGCGGGCGCCCAGTTCGTTGAAGGCATATTCGGCGGCCACGCGGCCCTGGAATTCGTCATTGTGGGCGGTGCGGTAGTAGCCGGCTTGCCAGGTACCACCGTCGGCGGGCAGACGGGTCAGGGTGGGAGCCGTGTTGGAGGGGGAAATCATGACCATGTTGGCGCCGCTGATGATGGGCAGGGCGGCCTCACCGGCACTGGAGCAGCTTGTGCCAACAGCACCCAAAATGGTATCGTTGGCGGCTACGCGCTGGGCGGCGGCCTGACCACCTTCGGCACTGCACATGGAGTCCTCACCAATCAGGTTGATGGAATGTCCCAGCATGTCGCCGAAGTCATCAATGGCGATTTCAATACCGCCGCGGGAGTCTTCACCCAGGAAGGCGGTGGGGCCGGAAATGGTGAGCATGTAGGCGATGTTAATCGCTTCACCAGGACCAACCTCCACGCAGCCTAAATCATCGGTACACTCCAGATCGGTTGCACCAGGCGTACAGGCCATCAGACCAAATACCAATACCAGAGACAACACGGTTAACTGAATTATTCGCTTCATCTTATTCTTCTCCTCATATTTAGTTGAACAGATAAAAATCTTCGAGACGGTTGTGTGTCAGGATGCTGCTGTTTAGAGTGGGAAGTCAGGGCAATTGGCCTCCTCGTTTTGTGGCATCAACCAATTGCTTGCAGCAGGAAATGTTTTAGGATTTTATTAGAATCTGAAGAGTTGTCAACCCAGCTACCACTAACTGTTTGTTCGCAGCCCCGATTTTTGCCCAGATAGCAGGAGCGGTTCTCGAAAACGGAACGTTTTTATCGAGCAACAAATCTGGCTAAACAACGAAATCTTTCTGCCTAATCATCGCTATCCACAAGGTCGGCGATTTCAATAAATTCACCTGTTGTCATGAAGACCACACGTTCGGCCATATTGGTGGCGCGGTCGCCGATGCGTTCCAGGCTGTGACCAACAAATAGCAAATAGGTGGCGCGGCGAATGTAGTCATCGTCACGCATTTCATTTAAGGTTTCACGGAACAGCTTGCGATATTGTTTGTCGATTTTGTCATCTCGTTTGATGATGCTATGGGCTTTTTCGGGATCGTGGTCGAGATAAGCTTCGGTGACTTCTTGCAGCATTTGGCGGGCACGTTTAGCCATTTTAGGGAGTTTGTGCAAGGAGTCAATTTCGTCTTCATTCTCTAGCTGCTCAACCAGGCGGGCAATGCCGGCCGCATGATCACCCATGCGCTCTAATTCAACAGCCAGATGAATGGCGGCAATAACCCGGCGCAGATCGCGGGCGGCCGGCTGCTGGGTGGCTAACAGCCTTAGACTATCTTCTTCAATCGTATAGCGGAGGAGGTTTATTTCCTGGTCGTTGAGGTCAACCTGGTTGGCCAGGTTGGTATCGCGCGTGTCAAGGGCTATCATGGCTTGTTCAATAGCCGTATCTACCATGCTAGATAAGCGCAGAATATTATCACGCAGCGCGTTGAGTTCGTTATCTAAGACGGTACGGGTAGGTTTTAGCATGGTAATAGCCTCTCGATGCAGATCGTTTCACTATTGTAAGCATCTCTAGCTAAAGTGCAAAAGTATTTTTCGGCTCAGATTTTTTGTGGTTCAATTCCCTCGGCGCGGCTGTCGAAGGCGGCTTGCACGGCCGTATACGTTTGGGCGTCCATATCAGCTTCCTGACTCTGCCACTGCTGCTTGATATACCCTTTGACTTTGCGGTAAGACATGGCCGGCCAGTTAGAGCGAGCCACATCCAAACTCTTGATCTCTTTGGTCGTAAACACGATAATGGCCGCGATTGGTACTTCCTCTACTTCTGGCGCGTTTTTGCGTAAAAAGTTAGCCAGCCGCTCCACGGCGATCTGGGCCTCGCGGGTGGGATTGCCGATAGATTCCTGACCAAAAAAACGGCGCAGGCCAATCCCTTTTTGGGTCCATTTGTCCCCTTCGGCCGTGATTTCGCCTACCTGGTATTTGGCCAGGAAGATGATGATGCCGCGTGGGGTCAGCAGCACATGGTTGGCGGGCAGCAGATAGTGGTACATGCGCCCTTTTTTGATTACCTTCTTGACGGCGTCATCGATCACCTGATCCGGACGCGGGCGGCGCACGTAGCGATGCCCCAGGTAAACGCCAACCTGGGACAAAATCAACCCAGTACCCAGAGCAACAAGCTGATAAATGAATACTTCAACTGTTTCCATAGTAAAAGCCAGTACCAGCCCCGCAATGAGGGCCGCCAGACCGGTAAAGGTCATGAACTGGCTCAAAAAGCGCATTCGCTTAATTCGTTCTTCGTCACGTAGTACTAGCATTTTGGTTCCTCGTTTGTGTGGCAGTTTGCGTGTTTTGGTTTACGGCTCCGAGGACCAGGCAGGCGTTTTGGCCACCCAATCCGAAGGAGTTGGACAATACGGTGCGAACGGTGGCCGGTCGAGACGCGTTGGGCACGTAGTCGAGATCGCATTCGGGATCGGCCGTTTCGTAATTCCAGGTGGGGGGGATAATGCCTTCTTTGATGGTCAGGGCGGCGAAAATGGCTTCGATAGCCCCGGCCCCGCCCATGGCGTGGCCCAAGAGCGATTTGTTGGCGCTGATAGGAATCTCGTAGGCACGCTCGCCAAACAATGTCTTAACGGCCGTTGTTTCGGACAAATCATTCATGGGCGTGGAGGTGCCGTGGGCGTTGATGCAATCAATCTCGTCCGGGCTGAGGCTGGCGTCCTCAATGGCCCACTTCATAGCCCGCACGGCCCCGGCCGCTTCCGGGTCTTGGGCCGCTACATGAAACGCATCGGACGAAGAGGCGTGGCCCAGCACCTCGGCATAGATTGGGGCCTGACGGGCCAACGCCTGGTCCAGCCGTTCCAGAACAAGAATGCCACCCCCTTCGCTCAGAATAAAACCATCTCGATCCTTATCAAACGGCCGGCTGGCGCGGTGGGGTTCATCATTAAAGGCGGTGGAGAGGGCACGCATGGCTCCAAAACCGGCGATAGCCGCTTCATGGATCAGGCCCTCTACGCCGCCGGAAATGACCAGATCGGCCGCGCCGCGCCGAATTAGTTCGACCGCTTCGCCGATGGCCTGGGTGCCGGTGGCGCAGGCGGCTGTCACGGTGCTGATGGGGCCTAACGTCTGCGCCACCTCGCTGACGTGGTGGCTGGGCATGTTGGGCAAAAAGCCGGTCATGGCAAAGGGGCTGACGCGGCTGACCCCCTTTTTGCGTAAAATGATCATGTTGGCGTCGGCTACCTCGAAGCCACCCACGCCGGTGCCTACCAGCACGCCGGCTCGTTCGCCATGCGGCAGCGGTTCGGGCAGGCCCGCATCGGCCAGGGCCATGCGCGTGGCGGCAATGGCCAGTTGGGAAGCGCGAGAGATGCGGCGGGCTTCTTTGAAGTCCATATAGTCGGCGGGGCGGAAATCTTTGACCTCGCCAGCAATGCGGCAGGAAAATTGGGAGGCGTCAAACTGGGTGATGGGGCCTATTCCGGAACGGCCGTTGAGCAAACTTTCCCAACTCTCGGCTGCCGTATGGCCCAAGGGACTCATCACGCCAATACCAGTTATGACCACACGCGGCCGGCCGCGCCCGTCGCTGAATTGATTGCCAAATTGATTGCCAAATTGATTGCCCAATTGATTGCCCATATAGTGCGCTTATGGGCGTAGTGCATAAGGCGTAGTGCGTAGGGGGTCTACGGGCTACGCATTACCCACTACGCACTACGTAGTCCTTCTTCAATAGCGGCCACCACATCATTTTCAACCATCAGCCGGGCCTGTTTGACTGCTTGCTGAATGGCGTAGGCGTTGGAACGGCCGTGTCCCACAATAACCGGCCCGCGCACGCCCAACAGGGGTGCGCCGCCAACTTCATCCGGGTTCAACTGCTGCCGCACTTTCTTGAAGGCAGAACGGGCCAGCAGGCCGCCCACAATCGTCAACGGATTGGCCATCAGCGCATCCCGAATCATGGTGGACATGGTGCTGGCAATCGCTTCGGCTGTTTTGAGCATGATGTTACCCGTGAAGCCGTCGGTAACGCCCACATCGGCCGCGCCTTGCAGGAACTCTTTTGGCTCAATATTGCCCACAAAGTTGAGGCCACTGGCTTGTAGCAGGGGCAGCGATTCTTGAATCAGACTGTTGCCTTTGCCTTCTTCCTCCCCGTTAGAGATTAGACCAATGCGCGGGTTGTCTATGCCCAGTACGCGCGAAACGTACAGGCTGCCCATCACGGCAAATTGGAGCAGGTAGTCGGGTTTGCAATCGGCGTTGGCCCCGTTGTCGATCAGCATGGGGCGGGTAGGGGTGGGGAAAACGACGCCGAGGGCAGGCCGCTGCACGCCCCGAATGCGGCGCAGCGTGTGTAGCGTGGCCACAGCCAGAATGCCGCCCGTATTCCCGGCCGAGACAAAGGCATCGGCCGCGCCTTCTTTCACCAGATTCAGCCCGACGTGCATGGAGGAATCTTTCTTGGTGCGTGAAGCGTCGCCCGGCTTGTCGGTCATGGTAATGACCTGGCTGGCGTGTTTAACTTCCAGGGAGAGATCGGCCGTTTTATGCTGAGCCAGTTCTGCCTCAATCCGGGCTTCATCTCCCACCAGAATAATGGTGTCACCAAAGGTGTGGGCCGCCATCACCGCCCCGGCCACATCCGCAGCCGGATGGTTGTCGCTGCCCATCGCATCTATAACAATCCGCATAACTAAGTCCTTTGCTTGCATGGTTCACTGCTACCTGGCAGCCAACTTTACAAATTTCGACGGAGGACCGAAGACGAAGGACGGAGTTGCTATCGGCCCATCGCTTTTCCTGGCCATCGCTTTTCCTGGCCATCGCTTTTCCTGGCCATCGGTCTTTCGTCCTCCGTCCTCGGTCAGTGAATTGTCAAGTTGACTTGAACCATATCTATAAATGTTAGCGGATTCTAACGATGCGTCTGTTTTAAGTCAACCGATCAGCCTTTGCCCAGACGTAGCATCTCTGCGAATTCATCGGGCATGTCGGTGGCTTCGATGGCCTGGGCAGCTTGCTCGACGTCATAGGGCACCCGGATGAAGGTGACGGTCAGATCACGACCCTCAGCCGCCAGATGCAGGTAACAGGCGTCGGGGTTGTTGTCTTTGGGCTTGCCCACGCTGCCGGCGTTGATGACGTGACGGCCGCTTTTAAGCACGCGATGATAGGGTAAATGGGTATGGCCACAAACCAGCACGTCGGCTCCGGCCTGGTCCATCATACGTTCCAGACTGCTTTCGGGCCGGTCCTCATATAAGTACTCGTTGATGCGGCGCGGGCTGCCATGAACCAGCAGCACCTTTAAGTGGCCCAGTTGCAGAGGAATGTTCTCAGCCAACTGGCGCAGGTAGGCTTTGTTTTCGTCACTGGTATGGGCATTGGACCAGGCGATAGAGCGTTCGCCCAACGCCTGGGCTTCGGGCGTGCGGTAAGCACAGCCGCAGTCGTCGCTATCGTGGCCCACGCCCTGGTCGTAGTTGCCCATGATGGTGGGGATGTTCCGTTCGTGGATGGCTTCGACTACTTCGTTGGGCCAGACGCCGTAGCCTACCAGATCGCCCAGGCAGTAGCGGTTGTCGGTTAGCTGGCGACCCTCCATATCGGCAAAAACAGCTTCGAGGGCGGGTAAATTGCCATGAACATCGCCAAAGATTGTGATTTGGTTCAAGATGGGTCTCCTTGATTGATTGCGTAGTGCGTAGCAGTTCTCCACGCACTACGCACCACGTCTCTGTATCATCATGTGTAAATAGTTGATCCGGGTTGACAGTTCGCGGGCGGTTTGGACAAAGGCGTGCAGCCGCTGGCGGTAAGTGCCGGGAACGGCCGTTGGGTCGGCAAAGCTCCAGTGAATTTTTTGGGGATCGTCGGGGAAAACGGGGCAGCTTTCGCGCACTCGGTCACAGACGGTGATGACGTAATCGAAAGATTGGTTCACAAATTGGTCCATATGTTTTGATTCGTGATGGCTGATGTCGATACCTAAAACGGTCGCGGCTTCAATCGCCAGGGGATGGACCTCAGATGGTTCGCTGCCCGCGCTGTAGACCTCGACCTGATCGCCCCCGACAGACTGCAGAATGCCTTCGGCCATCTGGGAGCGGGCGCTATTGTGGGTGCAAAGGAAGATAACGCGAAACGGCCGTTTCTCCCTCCCTATTTCCGCATCAGCCACCACCAACTCGTCTGGCTCGGCCACCGCCAACGCCGGATGGATGGCCGCGCCGCTTTCCAGATAAAGGGCACGTACCTGGTCTAACTCCAGGCTGTAGTAGGTGTCGCGGGCATCGGCACTGCTGCGGCGCACTGTGACCACCTGCCCCTCACGCAGCAGGCGCAGGTGATACGAGACCAGGTTTTGCGGCCGCTGCAGCAGGTCTACCAACTCCTGCACACGCCGGTCGCTCAGGGCCAGCGCGGTGAGAAGCTGCCAGCGCACTTCATGGGCCAGCAGCTTCAAAAAAGTAGGGGGATGGTCGGTAATCAGGGTCATGGTGTATCTCCTGTTGCGTATTGCGTGACCGGTGCGAGCTACGAAATACGGAATACGCAATACGGCTAAATCCTGCAAATGTATCTAAATAAACTGTATCAAAAATAGTTGATATAACTATAGCAGATAAATAACGCTTGACAAGGGGCAACATTGCTTTATACTGTTAATAGATAGACGTTTATCAATATGTAGGGCATAATGAACTCAGTAACTTTTGCTAAAGCGATCTCAGATGAGACGCGCCAACAAATTATGAGCCTGCTGTGCTGTGATTGGCACTGCGTCAGCGACATTGTAGACAAGCTGTCGGGGCAGGTTACGCAGCCAACGGTTTCCCACCACCTCAGCATTCTGCGTGAGGCCGGACTGGTACACGTGCGCCGTGAAGGGAAGCAGGTGTTTTACAGCCTGAATCAAGATGCGGTGGCTGATTGCTGCCAGGATTTAGTACAGAGTTTCGCGCCGGCGACGGTTTAATGGGTGTCGCGAGTTGCGAGTAACCAGTATGTGCTCTGGTCACTCGCGACAAAGTTGCGCAAAACCTTGCGAAATCCAAAAGGCCCTATTTTTTTACTCAGATATATAGATAATCATCAATACAAGGGACATGCCATGACCAATTTCAACTCCCCAGAAGCTATTTATGAGGCTGTACAAGATCGCTACGGCCGTATTGCAACTGATTTCACCCCGCAAACGGCCGCATCCTGCTGTGACGAGAGTACCGTTTGTTGTGACGAAACGGCCGTTACCTTTGGGGCTGGCCTGTACGAAGTTGACCTGGACAACTTGCCCGTTGACGTGACCGGCCTGTCACTAGGCTGCGGCGACCCGATTGCCCTGGCTAACCTGATGCCCGGTCAAACTGTGCTTGACCTCGGCTCCGGCGGGGGGATTGATTGCTTTTTAGCGGCGCAGCGGGTAGGGCCATCCGGCCACGTTATTGGGGTGGATATGACCCCGGCCATGATTGACAAAGCCAATCGCAACAAAGCCAAAGTTGCGGCCGACACTGTAGAGTTCCGCCTGGGTCACATCGAGGACTTGCCGGTAGCTGACGACAGTGTCGATGTGGTTGTTTCTAACTGTGTCATCAATTTGAGTCCTGATAAAACGGCCGTTTTTCGCGAAGCTTACCGTGTGCTTAAGCCAGGAGGTTTGCTGGCTGTGTCTGATATGGTTACCCAGGGGCAGTTCAGCCCGGAAGCGCGGGCCGATCTGGCGGCGTGGAGCGGTTGCATTACTGGCGCAGAAGACGTCGCCGTTTATGTAGCGGCTATGCGCCAGGCCGGTTTTAGCCAGATTTCGCTGCGTGATAAAGCCGCCCCTCATGTAGAGCTGGCGGGCACCATCAGCCTGGCGGTGGCCCCTCGCTTGTTTAGCGCCCGTATAACGGCCGTTAAGTAAGAGCAAGCCAGGTCAGCTAGTAGCTCGCCGCAGCCGCTATCCCTCTTTTCGTTGCCTGCCAAAATGTGCTATCATTCTAGGTATGGCATTCATCATATTAGTACGGCACGGGGAGAACGACTGGGTTCAAAAAAAACGTCTGGCAGGCTGGTTGCCGGGGGTCCATTTGAATGAAAACGGCCGTCAGCAAGCGGCAGCCGTAGCCCAACGTCTGGCCCATTTACCCGTTAAAGCGATTTACAGCAGCCCGGTTGAACGCTGTGTCGAAACGGCCGAATATCTGGCCCAAACATTTAACCTACCCCTCCACCAGCTAGAGGCGGTCGGCGAGGTCCGCTATGGGGATTGGGAAGGGGCCGAAATCGAAAAGCTGGCTAAAGAAAAAGTCTGGCACATTGTGCAGCATTACCCCAGCCGGCATCAGTTTCCCCAGGGCGAAACGCTGCGTGAAGTCCAATTTCGGGCCGTGCAGGCCTTAGAACAGCTTAGCCAGCAGCACGCTCAGGAGCTCATTGTCGTCGTTTCTCATGCCGATGTGATTAAACTGGTTTTAGCTCATTTTTTAGGCGTTCATATCGACCTGTTTCAGCGGATAGCCCTGGCCCCGGCCTCGGCCAGCGTGTTGGCCCTGCCCGCCGATGGACGGGTACAGGTTATCCGGATTAACGATGATGGCCCACTGACTATGCCGACACCCAAAGCGAATCAGGCTGACGAAACGGCCGTATCCGATAGCCCAGTGACCAATACCACGTCTGCCGGCTAAAAAAGGAAAAAACAGCATGGCCCGTCAAATAGAACTCAATCCCGCATCCCATATCACGGTTGGCACGATTGGGCCACCTGGCCAGCGCATCTTCTACCTGCAAGGTAGCCGGGGCATTCAAACTGTTTCGCTGGTAATTGAAAAAGAGCAGGCCATTGTGCTGGCCAATAGTTTTCATTCGCTGCTGGAAGAGCTGGAAAAACGGTACCCGCGCCCCAGCACAGAGATGGACGATACAGTCTGGCTAGACATGCGGCTGCGCGAGCCGGTCGACCCTCTTTTCCGGGTGGGCAATATGGGCGTGGGCTACAACGAAGAGAGCGATCAGATTGTGCTGGTAGCTTACGAACTAGTCGCCGAAGAAGAGGATGAAGACCCGGATGTGGTCAGTTTTTGGGTGACACGCACCCAAATTGTGACCTTCATAAAACATGCCTATGAGGTGGTACGTGCCGGGCGACCAATTTGTGGTAACTGCGGCCAGCCGATTGATGCCGACGGGCATTTTTGCCCCAATCGGAATGGGCATCGTTATTGATCAGGAATGACGAACAACGACCAAAAGACGGCCGTTGCGGTAAACACTATGTCGGACAAGCAGGAAACCCGGTCTTTGGCAGAGTTATCAATGACACAGAAGCTGGCCACGGCCGATTTCTTACAGATTTTGCAGTGTGGTACGATAGAGGTACAGGGTTTGCTGCCCTGGAGCTCTAACTACACATTTCTGACGCGCCTTCGTCATGAACTGACGCCGGGAAGGCTGTTGACGGCCGAAGCAGTTTACAAACCCCGGCGCGGCGAACGGCCGTTATGGGATTTTGCTCAGGGCACGCTGTGCCAGCGCGAGTTGGCTGCTTTTCTGGTGAGCGAGGCCCTGGGTTGGGGTATCGTGCCGCCTACCGTACTGCGCGACGGGCCAAATGGTGTTGGCTCGATCCAATTGTTCATCGACCATGACCCTGAGCGCCATTATTTTACCTTTGAGGGCAGCCCACGGTTGCAGCCCCAGCTTCAGCGCATCGCGCTTCTTGACGTCATTATCAACAATGCCGACCGCAAAAGTGGGCACATCTTGCTGCAAGAGGCCGAGACGCTGGATCAGGTCGGTCGCCTGTGGGGAATTGATCATGGCATTTGCTTCCATGTCGATCATAAGCTGCGTACCGTTGTCTGGGAATTTGCAGAATGGCCAATCCCGGAGAAAATGCTGGTTGCTATGCGTCAACTGCAACTGGCGCTGGCCAACCCGACATCATCACTGTCACAGCAGTTGCGCCAATACCTGGCTGAGAGAGAACTGACCGCTTTATTGGCGCGAGTGTGTCGTTTACTAGAAACGGCCGTGTTTCCTAATCCTGGCCCTGGCCGCCACTATCCCTGGCCGCCGATATAGACGCGTATGCGAGATCGATTACTGATATGACGCACAGAATTTTAGCCGTAGACGACCATCCGGATACACTTAACGCTGTGGTAGATATGCTGCGCGGTTACGGCTACACTATGCTTTCCACGCACTCCCCCTTCGAAGGGTTAGAGATAGCCGAGGCCGAATTGCCGGACCTGATATTACTCGACGTCAATATGCCCGACATGGATGGCGTCGAGTTTGCCCGCCGGTTGCGCAGTCAGGCACAGTTGGCCGACATTCCCATCATCATGTTCACAGCCGAATATCTGCCCGCCCAAAAACTGGCTGGTTTTGAAGCTGGGGCTGACGACTACCTGCTCAAACCGACCGATCCGGAAACATTGGTCAACCGGATTCAAGCCTTGTTGGGCGAACCTTCAAATCAAGAAGCGTTACCCGAATCGAAAGCACCGGTGGCCGAAGACGCGGCGGCTGCCGGGCCGCCGCCAGGCAAAGTTATTGTTCTCCTGGGGGCGCACGGTGGCGCAGGCACTACCACGCTCAGTTTTAACCTGGCCCTGGCCCTGGCTGAAGCTGGCACCGCCACGGTCCTGGTCGATGGTGACATGACCCAGGGCCACGTTGCCCTCTACCTGAATCAGCGCGATTTTAGCCGGACACTCAACCAGTTTGTGCAGCAGCCCGCCAGCCCCGCCAGCGTCCGGCAAAATCTCGTACCCTATGACGACAATCTGCACCTGTTGCTGTCTGAGCCGGACCCGCTGGCTCAAACGTCGCCGCCAGACCAGGCCCAAATCGCCGTTCTGCTGCAAACGCTGGTCGAGGAAGACTGCTGTGTTATCATTGATTTGGGCAGAGGACTGAGTGCCGCCGCACGCACGCTCGTAGAGCAGGCTGATGAGGTCATTGTCTGTATGCAGCCGACCCGCGTGGGGCTGGCTTCGGCCCGCTACCTGCTCCATAAACTGGAAAAAGAGTGGATTACTAAAGCGCACCTGACGGGCATTGCTTTTCATATGGGCAGTAGCAGCATTCCGGCTGAGCCAATTGAAAATTACCTGAAACGGCCGTTGCTGGCTATTGTTACCGTCCATCCCAGGGACCTTGTCCTGTCAACTAATCGGGCAGAGCCGCTGATTCACATAGACCAGAGCGAGGCCGGTAGCACCATCCGTGAGATAGCCGGGCAAATTACGAATCGCTAGGATAGAATTGTGTCTACACCCATAGAACCATTGGTTGAACAAGCCATCACCTATTTGCGGGAATCCCGGCATACCGTTGCTTTAACCGGAGCCGGCATCAGCACCCCTTCGGGCATTCCCGACTTTCGTAGCCCCCGCTCCGGCCTTTGGGACAACGTAGACCCATTAGAGGTGGCCTCGATTTACGGCTTTACCCACAATCCGCAAGCATTTTTTGACTGGGTACACCCGCTGCTGCAAACCATTTTTGCCGCCCAACCTAATCCGGCTCATACCGCTCTGGCCGCGCTGGAACAACATGGTCCACTCCAGGCTGTCATTACCCAGAATATCGACCTGCTGCACACACGGGCCGGCTCCCAAATTGTCCATGAGGTACATGGTCATTTGCGCCAGGCTACCTGCCAGGACTGTCGCTATCAGGCCAACACCAGCGATATTCTGCCCGAATTTCTGACGACCCGCCAGATACCCCGCTGCGCCCAGTGTCAGGGTGTCCTCAAGCCCAACATCATCCTATTTGGTGAGCTGCTGCCTGGCCGTGTAATGCGTGCTGCTCAGCGCGAAGCCCATCAATGCGATCTGATGCTGGTTGCCGGCTCGTCGCTTACCGTGGCCCCGGCCTGCGATTTGCCGCAGGTGGCCAAAATGAACCGGGCACGTCTGGTCATTGTCAACTACAATGAAACGCATGTCGATCACATGGCTGACCTGGTCATTCGGGCTGACGTAGCTGAGGTGCTACCCCAACTGGCCGCCCCCTTTATACCGCAATGACAGACGCTGTGACTCATTCAACGTCCCACAGGCTCAGTCCTGAGCAATTAGAGCGGCTGCTGGAAATCAGCACCCGGCTTGGTTCGACGCTGTACCTGGACGAGCTGCTGTCTCAGGTTATGGACGTGGCCACGGAATTGACCAACACGGTAGCGGCTTCGATTCTGCTGCTGGATGAACGCAGTGGGCAGCTTCGCTTTGCGGCCTCGACCGGTAACTTGATGCCCGAAACCTTGACTGTGCCGCTGGATCAGAGCATTGCCGGCTGGGTGCTGCAAAACGGCCGTTATCTCATTGTAGATGACGTACAGGCCGATGAACGCTTTTATGCTCTGGTTGACCAGCGCACGCAGTTTCAAACCGAGACGATGTTGGCCGTACCTCTGCCAAGCGCAGACAAAGTGATCGGCGTGTTGGAAGTGATCAACAAGCGAGGCAACCTGCCCTATACAAAGCAAGACGTCGCCTTGATGCAGGCGCTGGCTTCGCAAGCAGCGGTGGCCATTACCAACGCCCGTCTCTTTGAGCAGTTTGACCTGCTGGCTGAAGTCATGCACGAGCTGAAAACGCCGATGATGGCCATCTACTCGGCGGCTGAGCTGTTGTCCCGCCCTGAACTTCCCGAAGACAAGCGCCAGACGGTGGTGCAAATGATCAAGCGGGAGTCGGGGCGTCTGTCGGAAATGGCCAGAGACCATCTGGACCTGGCCCGTCTGGAATCACGCCGGCTGCGTATGGAGCAGCAGGCGGTCGCGCTGGTTCCTCTGATTGAGGAAGTGGTGGAGATAGCCAGGTCACAGGCTGCGGAGCGTAACATTGAGATTGTGACCATGCTGGCCGCCGACCTGCCGCCGGCCGGTGACCAGATGCTTTGGGGTGATGCTGACCGACTAAAGCAGGCCTTGCTCAATCTGGTGAGCAACGGGATTAAATACAATAAGGAACACGGGCGCATTGTCATCGAAGCTGCCTGTGAAAACGGCCGTGTGCAGCTATCTGTCTCTGATACCGGGTACGGCATCGCGCCGCAAGAGACCCGGCACCTGTTTGACCGTTTTTATCGTAGTCCCGGCAGCGAAAAGGCGGCCGAAGGCAGCGGGCTGGGCCTGGCCATTGCCCACAAGATTATTGAACAGCACCGGGGAGAAATCACCGTTCACAGCATTCCCCAACAAGGAACTACTTTCATGGTCCAGCTTCCGCTCGCGCCCGCCAGTGATCATAACAGCCCGCCGTCATCGTTACCGACGTAAGAAAGGTACGGCAGCCTGCGTCCATATAGGTGGGGACTGTCCCTGAAAATAGTTGAAATAACGGTTTAGACCTGCCAGGCTTTCGCCCGCATCAATCATTGTGATTGCGGCCCAAAACCGTGCAGGTTTTCAAAAGAACGACAAGGTTACACCATAAAGAGGATATACAGAAATAACCATGAAGCACGAAAAAGTAGTCATTATTGGTTCCGGGCCGGCCGGTCTAACGGCCGCCCTTTATACAGCTCGCGCCAGTCTTGAGCCGGTAGTCATAACCGGGCCTCAAATTGGCGGTCAGATTGCCATCACCCACGAGGTCGAAAACTATCCCGGCTTCTGGTCAGCCGAACATGCCCCGACGGGGCCAGAACTGGTTGAAATCATGCAAAAGCAGGCCGAGCATTTTGGCGCGCGCTTTGTCTATGATGAAGTGGCTGAGGTAGATTTCAGAAATGGTTCACCATTTACCGTCAAAACTGCCGGCGAAACCTACAGCGCCGACGTGGTCATTGTGACGGCCGGTGCCTCGCCCCGCAAACTACATATTCCCGGCGAAGATGAATTCGTGGGCCGCGGTGTGAGCTACTGTGCTACCTGTGACGGCTTCTTCTTCCGGGGCAAAGATGTGGTGGTCGTTGGCGGCGGCGACAGCGCCCTCGAAGAAGGGCTTTTCCTGACCAAGTTTGCCAACGAGGTCAAGGTTATCCACCGGCGTGACGAACTGCGGGCCGGGGTGGCTCTGGCCAACCGCGCCTTTAAGCATGAAAAGATTAACTTCGTCTGGGACACCGTCGTTAATGAGGTTATTGGCAACGGCGTGGTCCAATCGGTCATGCTAGAGAACGTCAAGACGGGCGAGCAGAGCGAACTAAAAACCGACGGCGTGTTCATTTTTATCGGCCACTACCCCAACAGCAAATTCCTGGAAGGGGAACTGGCTATGGATGAAGAAGGATACGTTCTGACCGATGAGAAGATGCGGACCAACGTCCCCGGCGTCTTTGCTGCCGGTGAAATTCAGGATCCCCATTGGCGGCAAATTGCCACCTCAGTCGGTCAGGGCTGTGCTGCCGCCATGTCGGCCGAAAAGTGGCTCAGCCAACGAGAGGGATAGTCACAATAGGAACCGGGTTCTTGTCAAAAACGCGGTTCCTCCGCCCGTTATGCTAAATTTTGTTTATGCCCGGCTCCTTTACACCTGGGGTGGGCTGCACCGCTATTTCGGCAACAAAAACAGTATGCCCAGCGAGTATGAACGGGCGGTCCATTACTTTACACGCGCTTTTGAAGTTGATCCCTCTTTTCGGCAGGCGCGGTTGGCGCGGGCGGTGCTTTGCTTCCGTGAACTGGGCCGGCCGCAACAAGCCCTGACCGACCTGGACGCGCTCCTGGAATCAGACCCGGCCGATGCCGACGCACTCTTGAACCGGGCCATGCTGGCGCAGGAAAACGGCCGTTATCAAGACGCATTTACCGATCTCCAAAACTACCTGTCCCTGACTGATACTGCCTATACCGGCGAGGCCCGGCGCATGGCGGCGCTGCTTGAGGCGCTGTTGGATGAGGGGAGCTAGAGCTAGAGCTAAGTAAGATCAAAAAAGAACATTAGGTTGATGTCGGGGACGATCCCCTATAATAGAAGCAGAAACAATGTTGATTGAGACTCACAAGGAGGCAATTTCCGCTGTGCGCCAAGCACGACA
>SLGK01000321.1 GCA_007123775.1 Anaerolineae bacterium
ATTGCCCAGACCTTCAATAACTGCGGTCCGGCCAACCTGACAATGCTCCTCAACTACTACGGCCACGATGACCGGCAGGCCGACGTAGAGCGCGTGGTTAGGCCGCTCCGCGAGGATGCCAACGTTAGCCCCTGGGAACTGGTGGCCTATACCAACGACCACACGCCGTTAACGGCCGAATACTTTGCCGGGGGCGATCTCGATTTGCTCAAGCGATTACTCGCTGCCGGTTTCCCCGTTATTGTGGAAAAAGGCTATGAGCCTTCTGCCCGGTTGGGCTGGATGGGCCATTATCTAACCTTGATAGGCTATCATGACGGCCGTCAAGCGTTTACCGCCCTTGACAGCTACCTCGGCCCCTGGGACAGCAGCGGTCGGGAGATTAGCTATGATGAACTGCTCACCTATTGGCAGCAGTTCAACTACATTTATCTGCTGGTCTATCCGCCTGAAACGAGCGACCAGGTGGCCGATTTGTTAGGCCCGGAGCGGCTGGATCGGGAAACGATGTGGCGGCAGGCGGGGCAGCGGGCACAAACGGCCGTTACCACCGATCCCGAGAACGCCTTTGCCTGGTTCAACCTGGGCACCAATCTGACGCGAGTGGGTAGTCTGACCGGCGAGCAGCACTACTTTGACAACGCCGCTGCTGCCTATGATCAGGCCCGCAGCATTGGCCTGCCCTGGCGAATGCTCTGGTATCAATTTGATATTTACGAGGCTTATCTGGCTGTTGGCCGCTATGAGGATGTGATTACCCTGGCCAACGTCACCGTATCAGGCGCGGGCGACCGCATTATTGAAGAGAGTTTTCTATATCGAGGCCATGCCTATCTGGCCCTGGGTAATCCGGCCCAGGCCCGGCTTGACTACCGGCAGGCGTTGGCCTTGAATCCCAACTTTGTGGCCGCGCAAGCTGCCCTGGCTGAGTTGGGCCAATAGGCAACAGTAGGGGTAAATTGCTATGACAAGACGAATCCGAAATAGACCATATGGCTGGCTGTTGTTAACGGCCGTTTTCACTCTATGGTTGGCAGCTTGTGGCCGGCAGGCCGTTCCAGCCGTATTACCCGATCCGCTACCCGCGACTGTTGAACTGGCGGTCGTGGCCACAACTGTGGCCACGGCCGAACCCACTGCAGCCGCTACGCCGCTGCCCACCACGACCCCGACTGATACGCCCACGGCTACCGCCACGCCCAGCCAGACCCCCACGCCCCTGCCCACCGACACCCCGACCCCAACCGCCACGCCGACCCATCCCCTCATGATCGCGGTGATGCGTAGCCAAAGCTATCCCGGCAGCGAGATCGTCTTTGAACAGACGCTAGAGCCGGGCGATAACTACAATCGCTATATCGTCTCTTACCTGTCAGAAGGGTACAAGATTTATGCCCTGCTGACCGTGCCGCAAGGCCAAACGCCGCCCACCGGCTGGCCGGTGATCATCTTCAATCATGGCTACATCCCTCCAGCCGAATACCGCACCACCGAGCGGTACGTGGCTTACGTTGACTATTTTGCCCGTAATGGCTACATCGTTTTTCGCTCTGACTACCGTGGACACGGTAGTTCGGAAGGGGTAGCCACCGGCGGCTACAGCAGCCCGGCCTACACCATTGACGTGCTGAACGGGATGGCTTCGGTGGCGGCCCTGCCCTCGGCCGACTCCCAGCGCATCGGCATGTGGGGCCATTCGATGGGCGGCCACATCACGCTGCGGGCTATGGTGGTTTCCGATGCAATTAAGGCTGGCGTGATCTGGGCCGGGGTAGTTGGCCCTTATCCCGACCTGTTTGTGCGGGCCAATTTAGTACCAACGCGAGACCCGACGATAACGGTCACGCCCGTTGTGCCAGGCGGGCGCGGCTGGTGGCGGCAGTCGCTCCTCCAAACCTATGGCACGGTCGAGGAGAACCCACAATTTTGGGATTCGATTTCAGCCAATGCCTTTTTGACCGACTTATCCGGCCCCATTCAGCTCCATCATGGGACGAACGACAGCAGTGTACCCACCGCTGCCTCGGAACTGCTACAGGCACAAATGGAGGCGGCCGGACTGCTCTCAGAACTATACATTTATGAGGGGGATAACCATAATATATCGGTCAATTTTTATACGGCCATGCGGCGCTCGCTGGCCTTTTTTGACGCGCACGTGAAAGCGGAATAAATGGGCAAGGTGCTGGTGGCTGAGGCATCTGCGTCCTGCAAGATAAGGGTCAGTACGCCAGTCCTTTTCATGGCTGCACGGTATCAACCCCAGCAGCTACGGCCGTAGCCTTAGGTTCCGCCTCATGACAAGCCACCCAATGACCCGGCTGTATTTCACGCCATTCCGGGTCTACCTCTTTACAATGGGGTTGGGCGATGGGGCAGCGCGTGTGAAAGCGACAGCCGCTCGGCGGGTTGATCGGGCTGGGCACGTCCCCTTGCAGTACAATTCGCTTGCGCTGCCGGGCCACCGCCGGACTGGGCACAGGCACGGCCGAAAGCAGCGCCTGCGTATACGGGTGCAGCGGCTCTTCATACAACTTATCACTGTCGGCCAGCTCCACCAACCGCCCCAGGTACATCACGGCTACCCGGTCACAAATGTGGCGCACCATACTCAAATCATGGGCAATGAAGAGATAGGTCAGCCCCAACTCGTGCTGCAAATCCTCCAGCAGATTGACCACCTGGGCCTGAATGGAAACATCCAGGGCCGCAATCGGCTCGTCACACACAATAAAGTCGGGCGACGAAGCCAGCGCCCGTGCGATGCCAATACGCTGCCGCTGCCCGCCCGAAAACTCGTGGGGAAAACGGTTGACGTGCCGCCGGCTCAACCCCACCAGTTCCAGCAGTTCCCGCACCCGCGCCGAGCGGCTCTTGCGGTCTGGCAGCAGTTTATGAACGCGCAGTGGCTCACTCACAATGGCATCTACCGTCCAGCGCGGATTAAGCGAGGCGAAGGGGTCCTGAAAGATCATCTGGGCTTTACGCCGCACTTGCCGCATGGTTTTGCGTGACGCACCGGCCACCTCAAGGGTGTCGATGGTGATTGAGCCGTCAGTGGGTTGGTAAATACCCAGGATGGTGCGGCCGGCCGTGCTTTTTCCGCAGCCGCTTTCACCCACCAGCCCCAGCGTCTCACCCTGGAAGATGTCAAACGTCAACCCATCCACCGCCTGTACCAATCCTACCGTACGCTGAATGACCAGGCCGCGCTGGATGGGGAAATGTTTCTTCAGATTCTCAACACGAACCAACACGTCTGCCTGGCTGCCGTTGCCCTTCATCGCAACTCTCCTGTTTCGACATTAACCCAGCAAGCCACCCGCTGCTGTGGCCCAACCTGAAAATAAGACGGCCGTTCCTCAACGCAGCGTGCCACGGCATATTCGCAGCGGGGCGCAAAAGGACAACCCACCGGTTTGGCCAGCAGCGTCGGGGGCGCGCCCTCAATCGACTGCAGGCGCTGGCCGCGCGGCTGATCGACCCGCGGTAAAGCCGCCAGCAAGGCAATGGTGTAAGGATGCTGCGGCCGTTCGTAGAGGCTGGTCACGTCGGCATTTTCCACGATGGTGCCGCCATACATAACCAGCACCCGGTCGGCCAGACCGGCCACAACCCCCAGGTCATGGGTGATCCAGATCATGGCCATTTCCATTTTTTCCCGAATTTCCAGCACCAGGTCTACGATTTGCGCCTGAATGGTGACATCGAGAGCGGTTGTTGGCTCGTCGGCAATCAAGAGAGCCGGGTCGCAGGCCAGCATCATAGCAATCATCACCCGCTGCCTCATGCCCCCGGAAAACTGGTGGGGATAGCTGCCCAGGCGGCTGGCCGGATCGGGAATGCCGACCAGATCGAGCAGTTGCACCGCCCGCTTACGGGCCGCTTCAGGCGTGATGCCGTGGTGCCGCACCACAGCCTCTGTCAACTGCCGCCGTAAGGTCAAAACGGGATTCAATGAGGTCATCGGGTCCTGAAAGATCATGGCGATCTCGCGGCCGCGAATATGTTCCAGCCGCTTCTCGCTCATCTGCAACAGGTTATCACCATGCCAGGTGGCCGTACCCGA
The DNA here is from genome assembly GCA_007123775.1 of Anaerolineae bacterium. Lineage (GTDB taxonomy): Bacteria > Chloroflexota > Anaerolineae > Promineifilales > Promineifilaceae > SLGK01. The sequence goes on from SLGK01000321.1 coordinate 4,070, forward strand.
CACAATTTCGCCTGGCGGAATAGGGATCAGTCCCAGGATAGACATCATGCTTACCGATTTGCCACTGCCGCTTTCGCCCACAATGGCTACCGCCTCACCGGGGTAGATCGCCCAGGAAATATCGTTAACGGCGTGGATGGTGCCTTCGGGCGTGTGAAAATAGACACGCAAGTTTTTGATTTCCAGAAGAGGGTTTTCTCTTTTCATAAGTGGCCTATTCCGGGCGACTGCGCGGGTCGAGGGCGTCGCGTAGGCCGTCCCCGATAAAGTTAATGCTGAGAACGGTCAGAAGGATGAGTACGCCGGGAAAGAACCAGAGCCAGGGTGCTTCTTCGATAAAGGTGGTAGCCCCCGTCACCATGTTGCCCCAGGTAGCCGTCGGCGGCTGGACACCAAGCCCCAGAAAGCTGATGTAGGCTTCATAGAGAATGGCGCTGGCTACAGCCAGGGTGGCCTCGACCACGATAGGAGCCACCGTATTGGGCAGGATGTGGCCGAAAATGATCTGGTGGTTGGGTGTCCCGATGGCGTGGGCGGCCATGACGAAGTCATTTTCTTTGAGCGAGAGAAATTCGGCACGGACGATGCGGGCCAGACGGGGCCAGCTTGTGAAGCCAATGATGAGAATGATGACGACGACGCTGCCGCTAAAACTTCGTCCCAGCAGATCGATGTCCGGCACGCGCCCACCAAAGAATTTGGCCATCACCAGCAGCAGGAACAGGGTGGGAATGGTCAGCACGGCTTCGGTAAAGCGCATCAACAGGCTGTCAATCAGGCCACCGTAGTAACCGGACAGGGCACCAATCAGAATACCGATGGCGACCTGGACAGTAACGGCCGTTATGCCAATCAGCAATGAAATCTGGCCGCCATAGATGGTGCGGGCAAACACGTCGCGGCCAATGGTGTCGGTGCCGAAGAAATGCTCGGCCGAGGGGGCCTGTAGACGGTTGGCCGGGTTGTTAAAATTGGCGTCCGCTTCTGAATAGACCAGCGCCCCACCAAAGCAAAACAGGAAGAGCAGCGACAGCACCACCAGACTGACCATAGCGGGCTTGTGGCGGCGAAAGCGGCGCCAGGCCATCTGTCTCAATGACAGCGGCTCTGTAGCCAACAAATCAGCGTCAGGGTTGAGTACGGCGGCGGGATCAATTGTAGTCATGGTATCCCTCCTTAATCGTAGCGAATGCGCGGATCAAGCGCAGCATAGGCGATGTCGGTCAAAATCTGGAAGAGGATGACCGCCCCGGCCAGCAAAACCAGGATACCCATCACCACCGGTCCGTCGCCACGCTGCAGATGGTCTAAAAAGAGACGCCCCATACCGGGCCAGGCAAAAATGCGCTCGGTGACGACGGCCCCGGCCAGCAGCAGAGGCAGATCAAGTCCGACGAGCGTCACGATGGGCAGCGAGGCGTTACGTAGGGCATGGACCAGGACAATGGTGAAGCGGCGCAGCCCTTTGGCTTTGGCCGTGCGGATATAATCCTGGTTGATTACTTCTAACATGGTACTGCGAATGTAACGGCCGTAGCGAGCAATGTCGATAAAGGCGATGCTCAATACCGGCAGAATCATATGTTTGGCCACCTGCGCCGTCGTCTTGCCTACCTGGGGATCAAACATACCGTTGGCCGGCAGGCTGGGCAGGCCCCAGCGCTGAAACAAGATGGCAAAGAAGTAGACATTGAACAGCGCAATCAGAAAAATCGGCATCGAGAAACCGACAAACGAGAGGGTAGTGAGCGTGTTGTCCAGCCAGGAATATTGCCTGAGTGCCGAGTAAAGGCCCACCAGCATGCCAAACAAGAGAATCACTATTTGGGCCGGTATCATCAAGATGAGCGTGTTAGGCACGCGCTCCATGATAATGTCCAGCACCGGCTTACCGCGTGTCACGATGGAGGTGCCAAAATCACCCCGCAGCACGCCTTGCCGCCGGCCAGGCGTATCGGCAATGCCGTCACCGTTGACATCAATCAGGGTCCAATCGTTGCCGATCAGCCAGTAAATGTATTGAGTCGTCAGGGGTTGGTCCAGGCCAAGCTGTCGCGCCAGCCGTTCCCGGTCTTCGGCCCGCGTAGGATTGCGCCCGCCCATCATCGCCAGCGGGTCGCCGATGTTGTAGAGCAGCGCAAACAGCACGATGCTGATGATAAACATAAGGGGAATCGCCTGCAAAATGCGGCGAATAACGTAGCGCAACATGGGTACGCCTCCTTTCGTAAGCACCTGCTACATAACCTGCGCGGTCTCCGAGACCGCGCAGGTTGACCTGTCAGGTTTATCTACTAAAAAGCCAGGCTCTCTCACGAGAGAGCCTGGCCATACGGCTTAATCGCTTACTCGATGTCCCAATTGGCAATGCTGTAGAACGGCGTAGCGCCGGAGATCGTGACGTTGGTGAGGCGGCTGCTGATAGCCCAGGTGTCCAGGTCTTGCCAGACGCCTAACCAGTAGACATTTTCGTGCATGATACGGCTGATTTCGTGCAGCGTCCGTTGGCGCTCTTCGAAGTCAATCTGGGTGGCCTGGAGACGGAACAACTCATCCAGCTCCGGATCACACAGCTTCTGATCGTTGATGCCGTCCGGCGACTCGTCGTCGGGGATTTCGGCACACAACCAGCGGCTGGAGTCGGGATCGGGGAAGGCTTCAGAGGCCGACCACTGGCCTATATCAATCTGGCCGGTCGGCATCGGGCCACCACCGCCGTAGCTCTGGAAGAAGACATCAGCCGAATAGCCGATGATGTCCAGACCAATGCCACACTCGGCCAACTGCTGTTGGGCTACCGCCTGCACGTCGGCGCGAATGGCACGGGTGGTGGTGCCGTGCGTCAGGGCCAGAGAAACGCCGTCCTTGTCACGAATGCCGTCGCCGGTGGTGTCTACCCAACCGGCTTCATCCAGCAGGTCCATGCCGGCTTGCGGATCATAGGGCCAGGCGGTGAGGTCAGGATTGGCAAACGGGGTGTTGTCCCAGAAAGTAACGGCCGGTTCGGTGATACCCAGTAACAGGTTTTCATTGATACCAAAGCGGTCGAAGCACATGGCGATGGCCTGACGCACGCGGACGTCTGCCAGCGCCGGGTGGGCCTCTTCGCCAAAGTAAATGTACCAGCCTTCGTCATAGCCAGAGACAACGGCGATTACCTCCACGCCGGCACCTTCTAAAGCGGGTACGTCAGACAGCGGGACGAAAGTGCCCAGGTCGCCATCACCGGTACGCAGCGCGGCCGTTTGGGCGGCATCATCGGGCACAAAGCGGAAGAAGATCTCATCAATGTTGGCACGGGGGCCAAAGTAGTTGTCGTTACGCACAAAGCGAGCAAAGCTGCCTGACTCCCACTCGGCAAAGACGTAAGGGCCGGCGCTGACGTCGGGGGCCAGGTTCCAGGCGGCTTCATCCAGCGTGCCGTCCGCTTCATACACCGGTTGCAGCACGTGCTGCGGCAGCACGTAAGACCAAAGGGTGGCTAACCAGGGCACAAACGGTTCTGCAAAGGTTATGACGACGGTCTGGGGATCGGGAGCGGTGATGGTTTCGATCAGGCTATAGGGATAGGTCGTGTTGACGACGTTGCTGGGACTCATCGTCATTTCATAGGTGAATAGAAAGTCGGCTGAGGTGAGAGGTGTCCCATCCGACCAGACGGCATCATCCCGCAGATTCAGGGTAATGGTACGGCCGTCGGCTGAGATGCCACCATTATCTAAGTCAGGAATCTCTGTCACGAGGACCGGTATGGGATTGTTGTCTACGTCAAAGTGCCAGGCAGCCGTGTTCCAGATGGCCTGGGTAATAGAGGAAAACCACATGCCGGTATAGAGCGGGCTGAGGCTATCCCATTCCTGGGTCCAGATGAAGGTGGCCACTTTTCTGACTGCCGGGTCGGTCACGTCTGGCTCAGTTACGTCAGGGGCTGTCTCGTCAACAACGCCAGGTTCTGTATCGACCGGGGGTGCTGCTGGCTCTGTACCGCAGGCTACAAATAGCATTGCGGAAAAAAGCAGCAACAGGACAATAAGGTACTTTTTATCGGACATGTCTTTCTTCTCCTGATTGGGTCATGCAGAACGATCCTGCCCTTGCAGGCAGACACGTTCTAGCGTGAATATTGCCTGCTTCCGGTACCGTAACACCAGGCACCGGTGTCTCAGGTCTGATTGTAGAAAACGATGTCGGGATTTATAGTCGAACAACCTCCTTTTTGCCCACAGGGGCAACCATTATTGTCAGTTGACACTGGCAAGGGTCAACCGGTAATTGTGGCGTTATCTACCCATATAATACGCATTTTTAACTATTTTAGCTACTAAATCGACTCGATGACGGCTGTGTGGCTGAACATTGCGGCAGGTATACCTGGTCTCGAAGAATCTAGGCCCGCTCCATTTCGGCCAGGATCTTGTCTTCCTTGTAGCGGGTAAAGATCAGGCCGGCCGCCAGGCAAAGCCCAAAACCAACCAGACCGCTCAACCGAATCCCCAAATCATCGCCGGGGTCTTTACCCAGCGTCGTCAACGCGGCAAAGACAAAGATGCCAAACGTCTGGCCGAATTTTTGCATCAGGGTGCGGGCGGCAAAATACATCCCCTCTTTGGCCTCCCCCGTTTGCTGCGCGTCATGACCGGCAATATCGGCCAGAACGGCGTTGGGTAAAATGCCCAAGAAGGCAACGGGCAAGGCATAAAGCAGCACCAGCAGATAGGCCTGGGTCACTTCGGGCAAGGGCATTCTGCCCAAAAAGAAGACGGCCAGAAAAATAACGCTCATAAAGAGGAAAGAGGCCACCACCAGAATCTTTTTGCCGGTGCGCCGGGCCAGCAAGTTGACAACCGGATAAAAAAGGAAGGAAACCAGTACCATGATTGCTAACAAACCGCCGACCAACGCCTCTGGCTGGCCCAGCAGCACGGTGACGTAAAAGAGCAGGCCGGTATTGATGATGGTCAGCCCCATAAAATAGGAAAAGTCGGCCACCACGTAGTAGATGAAGTTCTGGTTGCGAAAGGTTTGACGCAGGGCGGGCAGCAGAGGCACGGTGGTGGGCTGGCTGCGGCAGTAGCGCTTCTCGTCGATAAAAAAGGTGGGCACGAGCATCAGCAAGAACGATATGAAGGCGAGGGTGGCTATAGCGTATTGAAAAGCGGTCACGCGCTCGGTCAGCCCCAGGCTGCTCTGGAAAATGTCGGCCAGCAAGGGGGTCTGGGCAGCCACAATAATGCCCAGGGCGTAGGTGACAGAAATCCAGGTGGAGAGGTTGAGCCGTTCGGTGGCGGTGTGGCCCAATTCAGGCAGCAAGGCAAAGAAGGGGGTGACGTAAACGGTCAGAAAAATGTAAAAGAGGGCCTGCGTAACGACCAGCCAGACGATATTCCAGCCGCTGATCGCGCCCACCGGGGGGATGAACATGAGGACGCAAAAGAGAGCGGCGGGAAAGGCGGCGGCTAACAAAAAGGGAATGCGCCGGCCGCGTTTGAGTGTGGATCGGTCGCTGAAACTGGCAATCAGGGGGTCGGTCACGGCGTCGAGCAGCCGGCCGGAGGCGGCAATCAGGGTTATGGCGTTCAGTACACCCAAAAAGGTGATCTGCGTAATCAAAAAGGGGATGCCGGCATTGTCGGGCGGGACGTAAAAATAGACCAGCATCAGGCCCACAATGTTGACCAGGGTGGACCAACCAAATTGACCAATGGCGTAGGCGATTTGCCGTCCAAGCGGCAGTGAGGGAGGTGGCGGTAGGGTGTGGGTTGTCATAGTGATGTGATAAGCTCCTTAAGGTACAACGGCCGTTCCCTCACTGGCCTGACTGATATAAATGTGAGGGGTGAGGCTGGTTGACTGCTGGTACTGGTGGGCAACGGCCGTTACAAACGTCTCAACCCGATCACTAGCCACCAACGCCACAGCACAGCCGCCAAAACCGGCCCCGGTCATTCTGGCCCCGTAGCAGCCGGGCTGCGCCTGGGCAATTTTTACCATGCTATTCAGTTCTGGGCCAGAAACTTCAAAATCATCTCGCAGGCTGGCGTGGCTCTCATTCATCAACTGGCCCAGACGGTGGGCATCCCCCTGCTGCATAGCCGCTGCCGCCTGCTGGGTGCGCTCATTTTCAGTGATGACGTGGCGGGCGCGGCGATAGTGCAAAGGGGTAAGCGATGGCTCAGCGGCGGTCAAGGTATCGTAGGCCACATCGCGAAGCGCGGCCACGCCGAAGAAGGCGGCGGTCGCCTCGCACTGCTGCCGCCGCTCGTTGTAGGCCGAATCGACCAGACCGCGCCGGGTGGCCGTATCCAGTATGACAACGGTTGTGGTAGGAGGTAGCGGTACGGCCGTTGTCGTCAGATGGCGGCAGTCAATCAGCAGGGCGTGACCCCCCTGCCCGGCGGCCACAATCAACTGGTCCATAATGCCACAGTTGACCCCCACCCATTCGTTTTCAGCCTGCTGGCTCAGTTGGGCCATGCGGATCGGCTGCCAGGGCCAACCGGCCACAGCCTGAAAGACGCGGGCGGCGGCCAGCTCTAGCGCGGCCGAGGAGGACAGCCCGGCCCCCTGGGGAATATCGCCGCTGATGACCCCCTCCCAACCGGCCGTTTCCAGATCGGCCGTTTGCAAAGCCCAGGCTACCCCTTTGACGTATTCGATCCAGCCGCTTTCTTTTTGCAGATGGGTGAGAGAGAAAACGGCCGTTTCTTCCCAATCCAGCGAATGTAACTGAACTATCCGGTCTGCCCGCGGCCGGGCGGCAATCCAGATAGCCCGCTCAATAGCCAGCGGCAGCACAAAGCCGTCATTGTAGTCGGTATGCTCCCCGATCAGATTGACCCGCCCCGGCGCCCGCACCACAAAAGCAGGCGGTTCGCCAAACTGGTCGATGAAGGTGTTGATAATGTTTTTTTGTGTGTTATCCATAGCAGGTTGATTATGAAACGTAAAGCGTAAAACGTAATCGCCCAAATCCACCATTACGTTTTACGCATTACGTTTTACATTTCTTATAATGAACCCCCGGCACTTCCCGCAACCGAGCCGCGGCCTGCTCAGCCGTCAGGTCCCGCTGCGCCTCGCCCAGCATCTCATAGCCCACCATGAACTTTTTGACGGTGGCCGAGCGCAGCAGGGGTGGGTAAAAGTGGGCGTGTAGCTGCCAATGATGGGTATCTTTGGCACGGAAGGGCGCGCCGTGCCAGCCCATCGAATAAGGGAAACTGGTTTCAAATAAATTATCGTAGCGGATGAGCAGCCGTTGCAGCACGTCGGCCAGCGACGCTCGCTCGCTGTCGGCCAGGTCGGGCAGGCGCAGCACATGGCGGCGCGGCAGCAGCAGCAGCTCGAAGGGCCAGACCGCCCAGTAAGGCACCACCGCCAGCCAATCCTTATTTTCTACCACCACCCGTTCCTGCTGCGCCTGTTCCAATTGCACATAGTCGAGGAGAAGAATACGGCCGTTTGCCTGCCAATACCGCCGCTGCTGCTCATCCTCCTTTTGGGCCTCATTGGGCAGTTGGCTCAACGCCCAGACCTGGCCGTGCGGATGGGGATTGGAGCAGCCCATGATGGCCCCCTTGTTCTCAAATAGCTGCACCCATTGGTAGGTCCGGCCCAGTTCGGCCGTTTGCTCCGCCCAGGTATCAATCACCAGGCGCAAATCGGGCTGGCTCATTTCCGGCAGTGTCAGGTCATGGCGCGGCGAAAAGCAAATAACGCGACAGGTCCCCCGCACCGCTTGCTGTTGTAGCAGTGGGTGGTCGCCCGCTGCGGTCGGTATATCTGGCAGCAGCGCGGCAAAGTCGTTGTCAAAAACAAAGGTGCTGTCGTAGGCCGGATTTTGCTGGCCGTTGGCCCGGCTGTTGCCCGGACATAGGTAGCAGGTGGGATCGTAGGCCGGCCGGTTATCGGGCAGGCTTTTTTCCACCTGCCCCTGCCACGGCCGTTTCATGCGGTGGGGCGATACCTGCACCCATTCATTGGTGAGCGGATTGCGGCGGCGGTGGGGGTGATTGGTTGGGTCAAATCTGGTCATAATTTTTCACTTGACAAAAACGGCCGTTTCCCTTATGATTTCCTCATGTGACCGGTCACGTTACCGGTAACATAGTATACCACCATTACTTCACAATTCACAATCCGTAATTCATAACTCGTAACTCATAATTCATAATTCATAATTCATAATTCGTAATTCTTAATTCCTATGACCCGCTCCCGCGTTACTATCCGCGACGTCGCCGCCCAGGCTGGCGTCTCCCATCAAACCGTCTCCCGCGTCATCAACGGCACCGACTACGTGACGCCGGAGACGACCGCCCGCGTGCGCCAGGCGATTGCCGACCTCGATTACCAACCCAACGCTATCGCCCGCTCCATGGCGCGGGGACGGACCGGGATGCTGGGCTGTATTGCCCCCAACCTCACCGATTACACCTTCGCCAGCATCATTGACGGTGCCGACACCGAGATGCGGCGGCATGGCTACTTTTTGCTGTCCGCCTCGGCGGAAGATGGGGCCACTTTTGCCACCTTGATTGATGAACTGGTAAACGGCCGTCGCGTTGAAGGTCTCATCGTCATTAACCCCTACGCCGATGACCGCCATACCCACCTGCCCGCCAACTTTCCCGTCGTCTTTGCCGGGGCGCGTCCCCGCGAGGAGCTTACCTACTCGGTGGCCCTGGATGATGTGGCCGCCGCCCGCCAGGCCACCCAACATTTGCTCGAATTAGGCCACCGCCACCTGGCCCACATAACCGGCCCCCTGGCTGAGGATTGTTCCCAGGACCGGCGGCAAGGCTTTCACCAGGCCCTACAAGCAGCCAATCTTACCCCCGATCCCGCCTTAGAAATAGAGGGAGATTGGTCGGCCCAATCCGGCTATCAGGCGTTGCAGCAGTTGGCCCAGCAAGGACCGCTGCCCACCGCTATATTTGCCCAAAATGACCAGATGGCGGCCGGGGTGCTGCGGGCCGCCCGCGACCTGGGCCTGACGCTGCCCGACCAGCTTTCTGTCATTGGCGTCGATGATATTCCCATGGCGGCCTATTTTAGCCCGCCCCTGACCACCATGCGCCAGGATTTTGAGGCCATTGGGCACGAGGCGGCTCGCCTGCTTTTGACCGCCATCGACAAACCGGACGCACCGCAGCAGCAGCTACTGCTCAGCGCCGATCTGGTGCTGCGCCGCTCAACAGGACCGAGTTAGGCAGCAGACAAATAATTAATTAGTGAATTCGTGAATCTGTGAATTGTTAATGATAGTGCCGACCACGCGCATTAATAATTCAGCAATTCAACAATTCAACAATTAATTATTGCTTTTCCATTGTTAGCAAAGGTCATAGTGACCTCACCCACCACATATTTTCACAAAAAGTGAAAGGGAGAAGAATTACATGAACAAGAAGTTGTGGTACCCTGTTTTACTGCTCATCCTGGCGCTGGCCCTGGCGGCTTGCGGCGGTGATAGCCCTGCCCCACCGGCCGCTGAGCCGGCCGCCCCGGATACGGGTGCTGTTGTGGAGCAGCCTGCAGAAGAACCGGCTGCTGAAGGGGATGTCCTCTTGCGCTGGCGCACCCGCCCCGACAACCAGGCCGAAATTGATGTCTATCAGGCGATTAGCGATAAGCTGGATGTGGAACTGCCCGGCATTGACCTGATCTATGAGCCGGGTGGTAGTGAAACGGCCGCTTATCAGGATGTCTTAAAAACGGAGTTGGCGGCCGGTACGGCCCCCGACGTCTTCTGGATTCCCGGAACCGACATTGCCGACTTTGCCCAGCGCGGTTTGATTCTCGACATGCGCTCTCTGGCCGATGCCTCACCCGGCCACAATGACGGCGACTTTTACCCCGGCCCCATGTTCCACCTGACCTACAACCCGGCAACGGGCAACAGCGGTGAAGCCCTGTGGGGTCTGCCCCGCGACGTCTCCGCCTTTGCCCTCTACCTCAATCTGGACCTGATTGACGAGGCTGGCGCGCCCGATCCGCGTGAATTGGCTGCGGCCGGCAACTGGAATTGGGACACCTTCCTGGAGGTAGCCATTGCCGTGGATGCCCTGGGCGGCGACATTTTTGGCTATGGTCAAAATGCCTGGTGGGGGCCATATGGCTACTGGCTCAATGCGGCCGGCGGCAGCTTCTTCAACGAAGACCGGACCGCCTGCGCCCTGGATACACCTGGCTCATTGGCCGGTCTGGAATTCCAGCAGCGCATCTATCAGGAGTTTGACGTGGCCGTACCTTACGGCGAAGACAGCGAGCCGCCCTTCATGGCCGGTAATGTTGGTATGTTCCAAAACGGCCGTTGGGCCACCCCCGGTGTGCGTGCCAGCGCTAACTTTAACTGGGATGTGGTTGAACTACCGGAGGGGCCGGCCGGTCCAAGCAACTGGCTCTTCTGGGGCGCGTATGTGGTAAATGCCAACACCGAGTACCCAGAACAAGCCTGGACATTGGTCCAAGCCCTGACCACCGCTGACACGCAGCGGGCCGTCTCTGAGCTAGGGGCCAATATCCCCAGCCGCGTCAGCCAGGAGGCGTTGGATGCGTTCCTGACCTTCACGCCACCGGCTAACAACCAGGCGTTCCTCAACGGTCTGGCCAACAACCCGACCACCGAAGGACCGCTGTGGGAAGGCAACTGGCCTGAGTTTGATGCCATCATGGGGCCGGCCGTACAGGCTGTTCTGACCGGGCAGCAAACGGTTGACCAGTTTGCCGCGTCCATTTGTGACGAAGCGAACCGGACCTTTACCCGGTAGTAGACGTGAAACGTGAAGCGTAAAACGTAAAGCGTAAGGTCTTTCTAGTTACGTTTTACGTTTTACGCCTTACGCTGTTTTTTGGAGACGCATGATGACGGCCGTATCTACAACCCCCACTCAGTCGCAATCCCCCTGGAAAGAGCCGGCCCTCTGGCTGCGCCTGCTGACCGGCTGGCATTTGCTCCTGGTTTTGCTAGGGGCCGGTAGCCTGGTCTATTTGTGGACCAATGGCAGTGAGGCGGTGGCCGATTGGCTGCGCTATGTCTTAACAGGTTTACTGCTGCTGTTGATAGTGGGGAGCGGTACGGCCGTTTACCACATCGGCCAACGCAATCATCGCGGGCGGGTTTTATCACTGGTTATCAACTATCTGGGCTTCATCTTTAGCCTGGTCGCCAGCACGCACCTGCTCAATCTGTTCGTGGGCATTGATTCGCTGGCCAACAACTTCGGGCGCGGCGTTCCCTTCCTGGGGCTGGCGGTGGCGGGCTATTTTGTCGCCAGCTATGCCGACCGCTACGAATACAAACCCCAAATGCAGCGCCAACTGCGGCAGGCGGGCAAATGGATTGCCATTGTGGCCGCTGTCGGCTTTCTGTTTGCCGTCCGTATTGTGGCCGGGCTGCAAGCAACGGTGGCCCGGCTGGATAATTTGGTGGTGATAACGGCCGTTTTCGCCATACCCCTCTTTGCTACTTTCATCTGGGCCATGTGGCGGCGCCCGATGGCCGACACCTTTGGGGCCAGCAACGCCCACGGCGAGATGCTCAACGGCTGGCTCTTCCTCTCCCCCAACCTGCTGGGCTTCCTCATCTTTTTTGCCGGGCCGCTTATGCTGTCTCTCTACGTCAGCTTCACCAATTGGGACGCTTTTGGTACACAAGATTGGGTTGGCACGCGCAATTATGCCGGGCTGCTCAACCTCACCATTGCCCCCCTGGATGCGCCCGACCAGCTCGCCAACCAGGCCATCGACGTCACCACCTACAGCGAACTGACCCGCTTCACCATCTTTGGCCGCAGCTACATCGTTGGGGCCGAAGACCGCCTGTTTTGGATTGCGCTACGCAACACCATCCAGTTCGCGCTGCTGGCCGTGCCTTTAAGCGTCATCCCCGCCCTCTTTTTAGCCAATCTGCTCAACAGCAAAATTCCGGGCATGACCTTTTTCCGGGCCGTCTACTTTTTGCCCAGCGTGGCCGCCGTCGTGGGTATTGCCCTCGTCTGGCAGTGGCTTTTTAACTCCACTGTGGGCTATATCAACTATTTCATCACCCTGAGCATAGATTTCCTCAACAGTCTGGGTGGGCCGGGCCAAATTACCGATCCCCAGATTCGCTGGCTTTCCAGCAGTAATACGGCGCTGCTGGCCGTTATCATCATGTCGGCCTGGCAGTGGACCGGCTTTAACACGGTTCTGTTTTTGGCCGGGCTGCAAAATATTCCCAAAGAGCTATACGAAGCGGCGACGGTCGATGGGGCCACCCCCTGGCAGAAATTTTTCAGGGTAACGTTGCCTTTGCTGGCCCCGACTACTTTTTTTGTGTTGACAACGGCCGTTATCCAGTCCATGCAGGTGTTTGAGCAAGTCTTTATTCTGATCCCCACCAATCCGGCCGGGCCGAATAATTCAACCCTGACCATTGTGTTGTACCTGTACCAGAAGGGCTTCCAACGCTTTGAACAAGGCTACGCCTCGGCCATTGCCTGGGTACTCTTCCTATTGATATTTGCCGTCACCCTCTACCAGTTCCAACGGCAGCGGAAGGGCGGCTCGACGTATGACATATGATGCGTAGTGCGTAGTGCGTAGTCCGTTAGCTTTACGGACTACGCACTACGCACTACGGGCTACGCTCATGAAATCACAAAAACTCGCCACCTACTTAAGAAACGGGCTAATCTACCTGGTGCTGACCGGCTTTGCCTTGATTATGCTCTTTCCCTTCTTTTTCATGTTCTTCACCTCCTTCAAGGAGCCGCGTGATACGTTTCGCTATCCGCCCCGGCTGCTGCCCCGCGCCGTCGAAATGACCAGCGTGTCGGGCATGGAGGGGGAATTCCCCTTGTATGAGGTTGATTTTGAAGGGGAAACCCGCCAATTTGCGCTGATAGAGAGCAGTATTCGCATTGGCATTTTTGTAGACCCGGCCCAGCCAGACACGCCGTTGGAAATACCGCTCAGCCAGACATCGCCCCGCGGCGGCTTTGTGGATCAGGAAGTGGTGGTGATTGATGGGGAGGAACGGCCGTTATTCGATGTCGAAATAGCCGGCGAAACCGTTACCCTGGCCCAACTCAGCCAGACCGCTCGCGGCCGCTTTGTAGACCCTGACAATCCTGCCCACGAAGTGATGCAAAACGTGCGCCTTAGCACCCCCATTGAGTCCCTGACCGCCCACCCCCAAAACTACCGGGACGTGGTCGAACTGCAAGGGCTAGACCGCAGCCTGACCAACACCATCCTTGTCACCTTGCTGGTGGTCGTTGGCACGCTGACCACCTCTGTTCTGGGTGGTTACGCCTTTGCCCGAATGCGCTTCCCCGGCCGGGACAACCTCTTTGTCCTCTACCTGGGCACGATTATGATCCCCTTCGTGGTGCTGGTCACGCCCATGTACCAATTTATGGTCGCCATCGGCTGGGTAGACCGCATCGTCTCCCTCATTTTGCCCTGGATATTTAGCGCGTATGGCACCTTCCTCATGCGCCAATTCTTCATCACCATCCCCAAAGAGATCGAAGAAGCGGCCCTGATTGACGGCGCTTCCCGCCTGCAAATTTTGTGGCGTATTTTCCTACCGGCCAGTACCCCCGCCCTGGCTACCCTGACCACCTTCGTCTTTCTCTACGCCTGGAACAGCTTCTTTTGGCCGTTGGTGGTTATCAATACCGGCAATACAGCCAATCATGTGTTAACATTATCCCTTAACGTTTTACGCGGCCGGGCGGCCGACAGCCCCAACCTGATTCTGGCCGGGGCCGCCATCGCCATCTTGCCGCCCATGATCATCTTCATCCTGGGCCAGCGCTTCTTTGTCGAAAGCGCGACGGCCAGCGGCGTGAAGGGATAGTGCGTAATGCGTAGTGCGTAGGCCAACTACTACGCACTACGCATTACGCACTACGCATACTATGCCTATTGCCACCTACGATGCCTACATCTTCGACCTCGACGGGACCGTTTATCTGGGGGATGCGCTGCTGCCCCAGGCCGGGGAAACGATTCAGCGGCTGCGCCAACTGGGGAAAAAGACCCTTTTTTTATCCAATAATCCGACCCAGTCGCGGGCGGTTTATGCCGAAAAATTGACCCGCCTGGGGCTGACCACGCCGGTCGCCGACGTGATCAACTCTTCCTATGTGATGGTCGATTTTTTGCAGCGACGGCTGCCCCACGCCCGGCTCTTTGTGGTGGGCGAAGAATCGCTCTGTGCCGAACTGGCGGCGGCCGGCTTTACCCTGACCGACAAGGCCGCTGAGGTAGACGCGGTCATTGCCAGCTTTGACCGCACTTTTGACTACCGCAAGCTGCAAATCGCCTTTGACGCTATCCGGGCCGGGGCCAGATTTTTTGCCACCAATGCCGACCGCTACTGCCCCGTGCCCGGCGGCGGCGAACCGGACGCGGCGGCCATGATTGCGGCCATCGAAGCCTGCACCAATACCACAGTGGAGGCGGTCGTGGGTAAACCATCCCGCTATATGGCCGAGGCCATCCTGGCCCTGGCCGGTGTGCCGGCCGAGCGCTGCCTGATGACGGGCGACCGCTGGGAAACGGACGTGCTGATGGGGCTGGAGGCGGGTATGGCGGCGGCCCTGACCCTGACCGGCGCGACCACGCTGGCTGATCTGGCAACGGCCGATATTGCGCCGACTTATGTGATTGAACATTTGGGGGAGTTGGTGGAATAGTGCGTAGTACGTAGTGCGTAGCAATTCGCCTAAGCACTACGCACCACGCACTACGCACCATAGACACACCATGTCTTCATTCTTACTCGGCATCGATCAAGGCACCAGCGGCAGCCGGGCGCTGCTGATTGACCAGGCGGGGCAGGTACACGGCTATGCCCATGTGCCGCTGGCCCGGCTTTATCCCCAACCGGATTGGGTGGAGCAGGACCCGGAGGCGGTGGCGGCGGGGGTGCTGGGGGCGATAACGGCCGTTTTACAGCAAACCAATCTCTCCCCCCGCGACATTGCGGCCTGCGGCCTGACCTGCCAGCGCAACACCGACTTTGTGTGGGACAGCCAGACGGGGCAGCCGATAGCCAACGCCATCACCTGGCAAGATTTACGCACCCTGCCCCTGCTAGATGAACTGGCCGCCTGGCCGCTGGCCGACCAAATTCGGCCCCGGTTGGGCTATCCGGCGGCCCCCTACATGTCGGCGCTGCATCTGGCCTGGCGAATGCGCCATGATGCAGCGGTCCAAGAAGCGGCGAGAAACGGCCGTTTACGCATCGGGCAATCGGCCGCCTGGCTGATCCGACGCTTAGGCCAGCCCAGCGGCCACGTCATGGACACCTCCCTGGTTCAGGCCAGCGGACTCTACGACATCCAGGCCCGCGCCTACTGGCCCGCCTGGTGCGAATGGCTGGGTATTGCGCCCGCCGCCCTGCCCCAACCCGTCCCCACCCTGTACCAATTCGGCCACCTGCTGCTAGACGGCCACCCCATCCCCGTTACGGCCACCATTGGCGACCAGCAGGCGGCTCTGTTTGGGCATGGCTGCCGTCAGCCGGGCGATTCGGAAATTACACACGGCACCGGCTCTTATGTCAAACTATTTGTGGGCGACAGCATGGCCGCGCCGGAGCTTGTGGACCTGCTCTGCGCCTGGGACATCGGCCAGGGGCAGACTTACTGCCTGGAAGCGCAGACGACGGTCAGCGGGGCCGGTCTGCGCTGGCTGCGTGAAGAGTTGGGCCTGTTTGCCGATTATGACCAGATCGATGCTCTGGCGGGCAGTGTGCCGGACAATGGTGGCGTTTGTTTTGTGCCGGCCTTTACCGGCCTGAATGTACCCTACAATAATCGTCATGCCCGCGCCACGTTGCTGGGGCTGACGCTGGGCAGCCAACGGGGCCACATTATGCGGGCTTTTTTGGAGGCGTTGGGGTTGCAGATTGAGGCGATTTTGCGGGCGGTGGAAACGGCCGTTCCCCACCCACCCCGTCAATTATTGGTCGGGGGCGGTATTACGGCCAGCGACATGGCCTGCCAGCTTCAGGCCGACCTGACCGGCCTGCCCGTCAGGCGGCCGGCCTTTACCGAGGCCAGCGCGTATGGGGCCGCGCTGCTGGCCGGATTGGGGGTCGGGGTCTGGCGCAACGCAGCCGCCCTGCCCCGGCCGCCGGGGGGCCACACCCTGTTTGCACCGATGATGACGGATGATGTGAGAGAAACGGCCGTTGCTCGCTGGCAAAAGGCGATACAGGTGGTAGCGGCTTTTTCACCGCAACAGTGAACAGCCCTGTCTTGCCACCTTATTTTGCCCTTGCTTGACCCGGAAGGCTGCTTATTTTATACTCTGGCTGTGCATAAGTTTGGGGGATTGCAGCGGTTTATCCGGCATTTTTGCACAATAAACCCCCAGATTCCATCTTATCCCGCAGCTTTTGCACGAATTTATCCAAAAATAGGGGTTTATGCAGCAAAACGTGCAGCATAACACGATTTTTCCGACTTTATGCAGCATTTTTGCAGCATAATAATAGTTGAACTAAGCGCTTCGCGCAGAAGGTATAGCCGACCTCCCTTGTTTTTCCTCAACTAATTTTCGCCATCGGTTATATTACCTGGAGAAACCAATTGTTTTGTGACTCTAGGAGGTATAAC